>PXDP01000132.1 GCA_003565035.1 PVC group bacterium
GCGATGGCATCATCGACGGTAACGGGATGGCGTTCTGGACGGAGCCTATGCGCGAGCTGGTCAAGCAGGGGATCGATCCGGATGTGTATTGCGACGAGCGCGGACTCGGTCCATCCTACCGCAATGCGAACCATCCCTGGTACCGCGAAAAAGCGGCCCGCCCTTCGCCGATGCTGGAGTTCAAACGGGTGCGGCGGCTGCGGCTCCGCGGCATCACCATTGCCAATTCGCCGGGATGGACCGTGCATGCGCATGACTGTGATGACCTCCACATTCACGGCATCACCATCGCCAACAATCTCTACGGCCCCAATACGGACGGACTGGATCTCAACGGCTGCCGCGATGTGCGCATCAGTGATTGCGATCTGACCTGCGGGGATGACGCCATTATCGTCAAAGCCATGGCGGATTCGCGTTCCAGTGAGCGGATCACGGTGAGCAACTGCATTATTTCCAGCAACTGCGCAGCTCTGGGGCTGGGCGCAGAAAACAACCATACAATCCGCGACATTTGCTTTACCGGCTGTGTGATCCGTCAGGCCCTGCGCGGCGTCCAGATTGAAATGTGGGACACGGGCACCGTGGAGAACGTTGTCGTCTCAAACCTCACCGGCACCCTGCACACCGAGATCCCCCTGCAGCGGGCGATTTATGTGAATATCGGCTGCAATGCCCGGAAAAACGACGGCACCTGGGGGATTTGCCGGAACCTGCAGTTCAGCAATATTTCACTCTACACCCGCGGCCGCTGCCTCTTCACCGCCCCCGACGGTGCGCGGATGGAAAACGTGACCCTGCGGGATATTCATCTGGTGTTTGATGCGGTGGAAAATGCGGAGGTCACGGTGCCGAAGTATCCCTCCACGCAAATGTGCAATCATTGTCCGGAGGCACGGGTGGCCCCGGCGGCAGTGGTGGCCCAGAACGTGGACCGGCTTCAGCTCCTGAATGTGATGACCACCTGGCCGGGTGAGGGGAGCAACCCCTCCAATGCGGCCACGGCCAATCAGGAACTCAATCCGCACCTGGACGACGCTCCCATGCACGGTGCCTGGCTGCGCAACTGCCGCGATGCCCGCATTGAGAGTCCCTTTCTTAAGGGCTTCCGGGGTGGCGAAGACCGATTCGTCAGCTCCTGCTGACCCCAGGGTTTATTCAATCACCAGGGTGATAATCGACTGCGCCGGCAAGATCATATCGAGGGTCGGCCCCGTGAGCGGTATCTGCCCCTTTTGAGTCAGATTCTCTGTCTCGGAGGTGATCCAGGCCCGGACCCGGCCCAGGTCCGGCGGCAGACCCTCCAGCCGGAAAGGCTGGTCCTCCAGGCCCTCATGAATTGCGACCACAACCAGACGTTCATCGCCCGCAAAGCCCGCCAGCCGCAGATCCCCTGTCGTTTGCGGTTCCAGATGGACACGCTGATATCCGGGCCGGATAAATCGGGAAAACTGACCGATCATCCAGCCGCGCTTCAGGACGTGCAGGGTGCCGTCCTCTGACACAGTGACCAGCGTTTCATTGTTATTCCTGCCGTGGGCGGGTGGAAGAATCCACCACCAATGCCAGGCGTTGCCGGAGGCTTCCACGATGACCCGGTGAATATGTTTCGCCCAGATGAGGGCATCCTCAATCGAATCGGTCTCGGTGTTTCCCGAGAAAACATCGCTGATTTCTGTTAGCCAGATTCGTTTGTCCGTCTGGACGGATGCCGGATACCGGGTGTCGTGTCCCTGACTGAAAAAGTCATAGGCCCAGTCATAATTATGGAAGGCGAGAATTTCGACATCCTCATGCGTGTAGAATGCTTCCCAGCCGTTTTTCCGGTGCCAGTCCATCAGTTCCGGAGCGACAATCGGCAGGGTTTCGAATCCCGCAGCCGTGAGGGCCGGGCGGAAGTGATCCCGGATAAAGGCGTATAATTCGGTGGGTTCCCAATCCATGGATTCGTTATTATGAAAACGGTAATCCGGTTCGTTCTGGGGCGAGATCGCGGCAAGGTGGATCCCCTGGCCAGCGGCCCATTGGACAAATTCAACAAGATTTTGGGCGTAGGTTCCGGACGCGTCCTGTTTCAGACGCCCGCCTTTGTGGTCAAATTCTCCGGAGGTGTTTCCTTCTTTCAGACGTCCATTTGCAGACCAGGGGGAGGCCCAGACGGCAGCACCGCGTTCCTGCGCCTTGAGCGCGGAGCGCCACTCCCATGAATTCGGGCGTACGTTGCCGCTTTCATCGGTCTTTCGGAAGTTGATCCGGATTCTGGCCAGGGAGAGCCCGAGTCCGCGGCTGGGATCAAAAAAAAGATCGGCTTGGTCTTCCGGGATGTTCTGGGCGGTATAGGCCAAACTGGCTCCGAACCCGTCAATGCGCTGATAACGCGTCTGAGGATCAATAACCGCGTTCAGGAGACGGGAGGAAGAGGGGGCGGACATGAATTCATCTGCCCCGCCGAAGGGGGAAGCCGCCCAAAGGGTGAGCAGATAAAAAATTGCGCACAGGCCGGAAGAATTCAGGAAATTCATGGCGATTTGGAATACAAAGGCTTTTGCATTTATCAAATAAAAACCCTTGCAAATCAACGATTTACAAGGGTTAAAAATGGGGTGAGTGACGGGATTTGAACCCGCGGCCTCCAGTGCCACAAACTGGCGCTCTAACCAACTGAGCTACACCCACCGTGTTGAATTGGACCCGAACGTATATGGATTTACCGGGATCTTGGAAAGCAAAAAAACCAAATTTCCGAGTTTCGGTACGGCTGATTTTTCTAATACCGAAGTCCGACCCTAACGATAATCAAAAATGCCCAACGGATGTCTACGCCGGACAACGGATGCTAAGAAATCCGTAAACCTTTACTAAAAGTCTATCCTCCATTTTCCAAATGGAACATCCGTTGTCCGGCGAAGCTATCCGTTGGATCCCATACCCGGGGGAGTTGATCGCTCTGACAAAAGACCCGCCGCAGGATGCGGCGCCTCCGGATGTATTCTGACCTTCGCCTGAACAGGCCTCAGTTTCCGGGCAGCAAAAGCTGGAGGAGGGTGCGGCGGCGGCGCGGAGGCGGGGCAAAGCCATCCGGCAACTCGTGTGCATCGAGAATCCGGGTGAGGTAGGGTTCGGTGACGGGAAGATCCCGGTAGCCGGCCCCGAGGAGCTGGCGGAGCTTTTGCCGGGCCTGCTCCGGGGTGTCCCCGGTGTTGGCTTCATGACGGATCCAGAACTGCTCCCACCAGTCGGCGGGTTGAACTTTGGGACCGTCGTAGGCGGTGACGCGTTCCTGATTCCCCTCGGTGACCAGGCTGCCGACAAAGTCCGCCTCGTCGTATACCCGCCGGATTTGTGCGTGGATCTCCTCGAGGTCGCCGGCGCTGACCACCCCGTTGGAGGTGGCTTTGTAGAACTGCACGGTGACGCGGACGGGAAAGCGGTCATCGCGTTCGATGGGCAGGCCGTCGATTTCGGTGAAGGGACCTTCAATGTCGCCGTACCCAATGACTGCGTTTTCGACATCGCTGGCCATCTCTAAATCCTCAATCGGTGCGTGTGCATAGAGGACCTGAGCATCTAACGCGTTTCCTCTATGCACCATGGGTTCGCGCTGTTTGAGCGGAATTTGAATGACCAGAACCATATTGAGTCCGGTCTCTCCGGCAGCTTCGTTTTGTGCTTCGCCGGGGCGGGGGCCGGGTTCGCGGGCATGGAAGTCGCTTTCCCGTTCGCCGGTGAGGCTGGCCCGTTCGCCATTCTCATTGAAAAAGAGCCGCTGTCCCCAGGAAGAGCCGGAGTCAAACGCATCGCGGGTGTTGTCGATGACGGTGACACTGCTGCCCTGCGGGGTGACCAGCACCGTCAGCACCGCGGGATCTTTGGCGACGGACTGGTAATTAAACAGAACCGGGTTGAAGCTGACCGAATCCTGCCGGGGAATCGGCAAAAAGCAGGCCTGGGCACTGACCAGCACCTTGCTGTCCCGTTTAGGAGCGTACAGCGATCTGCGGCCGGGACCGGTCCAGGAGCCAGGGTCGTGCAGATAGAGGGTGGGGTTTTGCAGAAATTCGGTGAGGGTGATGCGTCGGGGCGGGAGGCCCTTTTCGTTGCCGACGAGGAGGTGGAACGCGTCCGGGGAGATGTCGCCGGTGAGATCCGAAAAATTCGGGAAACGAATCACCGGCATGGCATGGGCCTGTCCCGGCTGTCCGTTTTCACCGGGCACATAGACCTGAATGGTCATATCGCTGATGTTGGGTCCCACCGCCGAGTTGTGGAAGCGGCCGGTATCCTCCCAGGTGACGTTGACAATATCCAGTCCGTGTTCTGCGGCAAGACGGCGGGCCTCGGGGTTCTGATTCATACGCTGGGTGCGGAGAACCACCTCCTGAAAGGGTGTCGCCGCCATCACGGCGGCGGATGACAGAGTCAGAAACCAAAAGAATTGTTTAGCGGGATTCATGGAAAGCCTCCTGTTTCGGGTTGCGTTTATCCTGAGGACGCACCGGGGAGGGTGTTTCTTAGAAAAAGGTCCAAAAAGTGTTTTTCCGATGATCGGAAAAGGGTGGTGAGGATTTTCCGATGGTCGGAAAATGAATCACGGATGGACACGGATCTGTGGGGCAAGGGAGGGAAGAATGAACCACGGATGGACACGGATGGACACGGATCTGTGAGGCAACGGGGGGAAACCACTGAATGCACTGATGAGCACTGATGCTGAGAGGCAGGGGGCTGTGAGGCAGAGGGTTTTTTTACAGAAGGAAAGGAATGGAACGAAGGTCTAGGATAACGTTTTCGACCCCCAGAACTCAATTTGCTTGGGATTTAACCCGAAATCTATCGCAAATTCAAATGCGTCAAGAAACAAGATCTCAGCATCATTACAGTGACGAGCCCGCCATCCCGCTTGCCCTACCCTTTACACACAAATCTTACTGGACAATAGCTTGCTTTCCTTTGCGTCATCGTCTCTACCGCTCAAGTGTAACTTTTCTCAGCGGGAACTGCGGTTTGATTGACACGGAGGTGAAAAAAACTGTGCAGAACGGGCAGTACAATGCTGCCAGAGGTGGCGGGGAGAACTTGAATGTTGTACAGTGAACATTGAAAGGATTTTTATCCCAACGGGATAAGATTCGTCA
>PXDP01000375.1 GCA_003565035.1 PVC group bacterium
TGCTGGCACTGGCGGTGGTGGTGATGGCAAAGGTGATGGAACACGCGGAGGGGATTCTCCCGCCGTGGCTGGCCCTGGGCGCGGCATTGGGGGTTGGGGCCTTGTGTGGTTTGGTGAACGGCGCGCTGATCACCAAGCTGGGAATGGTGCCTTTTGTGGTAACGCTGGCGACGCTGCAGATTTTCCGCGGGCTGGCCAGCGGTTTGGCAGGGGAGACGAACATTTATCCTGTGGAAAGCTGGCTGCAGGGGATCATGGATCCGGTGGCGGGCAATGCGGAGCGGGCCTGGATGTTGATGCCTTCGGGGGTGTGGATTGCCCTGATCGGCGGTGTTCTGATGGCCGTGATGCTGCGCTACACCCGCGGGGGACGGCATATCTTCGCGGTGGGCTCCAATGAAGAAACCGCCCGGCTCTGCGGCGTTTCCGTGGGGCGGGTGAAACTGACCGTTTATGTGCTCGCCGGATTGTTTGCGGGCTTGGCCGGGGTTCTTCAGTATGCGTACATCGGCATCGGACAGCCCACCACCGGACAGGGATACGAGCTGATGGTGATCGCGGCGGTGGTGATTGGCGGCGGCAGCCTGTCCGGCGGAGAGGGGACCATCGCGGGCACGCTGATCGGGGCCCTGCTGATCGGGGTGCTGTTCGCCGGCTGTGTGCAGATGGGCTGGCCCAAGTGGATTCAGACGGTGGTGACCGGCCTGATCATTGCAGTGGCGGTGTTGTTGGACCGGCTGCGGCAGCGGCGGATGGTGAGTGGCTGAGGATATAATTTTGCCGGTGTGGCAGCGGACCCTGCTGGCGACGCTGGCCGGTTTTTATTGTGCTTTTCCCTTTACCAACTTCATTCCTGCCGCCACAGTGGTTGGCGCGTTGATCCGCTATATTCAGGCGGGCAGGCGCCGATGACGTTATTGTTCCCATACCCCGGAGTTTGTTATGTCCGATTTTAAACCACCCCCGCTGCCGTTCCCCTCCCGTAAACGGGACCCGGGGCGGAGCGGTCTTCCGGGCGCGGGAACGCTGGCCGGCTTTGCGGTGTTTCTCGTGTTGGCGCTGGCACCGATGGTCTGGTGGTTCGGCTTCCGGATCGAGCCGTCGGAAGGTGAAATTGCGGTGCTGATCCGCAAGACCGGGGAGGACCTGAGCAGCGGACAGATCATCGCCGGGCACGACGGTCAAAAAGGAATTCAACTGGAGGTGCTGGCGGAAGGCCGCTATTTCCGTAATCCCTATGTGTGGGACTGGGAGATTCACCGGATCACCGATATTCCGGCGGGCAAGCTGGGGGTGGTGACACGGCTGTACGGAGACGATCTTCCGCCGGGCAGAATTATTGCCACCGGGGGATCGAAAGGGATTCTGGCACAGGTGATGATGCCGGGCAAACACCGGGTGAATCCCTACGCGTATCAGGTGGATCTTTTTGATGCGATCACGGTCCGGGCCGGACATGTCGGGGTCATCACGGCGTTGACGGGCGCGGATGTGCTGTCCGAAACCGCTCCGGTGGAGGAAGCCAATACCTTTTTGGTGCCCGGGGACACCAAAGGCGTGGTGGCGGCAGTGAAGGATCCGGGCACTTACTACCTGAATCCATATCTGGTTTCGCTGGTGGAGGTGAACCTGCAGGGGCAGCGCTTTGAGATGAGCGGCAAGGATGTTATCAGTTTCCTGACGATGGACGGGTTTATCGTGAATGTGGAGGGAACGATCGAGTTTGCCATCCGCCGTGATCAGGCCGCATATTTGACCCATCGGGTGGGGGATATGGATGACATCATCAAAAAACTGATTATGCCGCGGGCCCGCGGGTTCAGCCGCATCGAGGGCAGCAAGCATCCGGCGATTGATTTTATTGTGGGGCAGACCCGTCAGGGCTTCCAGAACAATCTCGAGACCCACCTGCGGGAGCGTTCGCATGACTGGGGGGTGGATATCCGTTCGGTGCTGGTGCGGCGGATTTTGCCGCCGGACGAGATTGCGGCGATCAACCGCGACCGCGAAATCGCCGTGCAGGATGCGGCGAAGTACGAGCAGCAGATCATACAGGCCCGGTCGCGGGCGGAACTGGTGCGCCAGGAAATGCTCGCCCTCCAGAACAAGGAGAAAGTGGAGGCGGAAACCGAACGCATCCGCTCGCTGATCGGGGCGCAGCAGCGTCAGGCGGTTCAGGTCATTGAAGCCGAAAAAGATCTTGAAGTGGCCGGGGTCAATCTGGAGGCGGCCCGGTTTGACGCCGATGCGGTGCTGTTGCGGGCGGACGGGGAGCGCGATTCCGTCCGCGCCGACAATGTCGCCCGAGCCAAAGTCTTCACCGACGAGGCCGCCGCCATGGACGGCGGGATGAATCTCGCGCGGCTGAAGTTTTATGAACATATGGCACCGCGGATCGACCGGGTGCTGAGCAGCGACGGCCCCGAAGGTCTCGGAATGCTGTTTCGTCAATTTCTTCCCACAGCCTCCGAGGTGACAAAATGAGTGATGGATCCAAAAAACCGATGATCAAACTGGTGCTGACCCTCGTGCTGGCCGGTGTGCTGGGCTACGGAGCCTGGCTCTGGTTCTTTTGCCGTTTTTACGTGAAGCCCGGCTACATGGCGGTGATCACCAGCAAAATGGGCTCCCCCCTGCCGCCGGATCAGATTTTGGCAAAACCGGGGCAGAAAGGCATTCTGGAGGATGTACTGGGCGAAGGACGGCATTTTCTGAATCCGATTCTCTACACCCGCGAAATATATCCGGTCCTGCAGATTGCCCCCGGTCAGGTGGGCATGGTCACCTCCAAGGTGGGCACGGATTTGCCTCCCGGCGAGTTTTTGGCCGGAGACAATCAGAAAGGCATCTGGCGGCGGGTGCTGGGACCGGGGACCTACCGGATGAACCCGCACGGGTATTTTATTGAAGTGATTCCGGCCGTGAGCATTCCGATCGGTTATGCGGGGGTGATCACCTCGCTGTCCGGAGATCAGGCGGAGGAGGGGGATTTTGCGGGCGTGAATCAGAAAGGTGTCCGGGGCGATATTCTTCAGCCGGGACTGTATTATCTGAATCCGCGCGAATTCAAGGTGGATGTGCTGGAGATCGGGGTCAATCAGGTCTCGCTCCTGCAGGAGGGCGGCCGTGTCTATACCAAAGCGCAACTGGATGTGCAGAACCGGGCGCTGGAGGTGCTCAATCAGAACATGCTGGACCAGCAGCAGGCCAAGCGGATGGATTACATGAGCCAGAGCGCGGAACTGTTCACCTCCACGCGGGATGCCCGTCAGCCGCGGCAGGCCGCGCCGTCCACTGACCGCTGAGGAGCAGCATCAGCGTGATCTGGAGCGGGTGCCCGATCAGTACCGGCTGGGGGATGACATGGCCTCGCTGGGACTGGCGCAGGTGCTGGAATTTCCTTCCCGGGACGGATTCAACATCAGCCTGGATATGACAGTGGAGTTTGAGCTGCATCCGAAAAATATCGCCTGGATTTTCCGCACATACGGGGATCTGCCGGCGGTGCTGGATAAAGTGATTGTGCCGCAGATCAGTTCGATTTCCCGGAACAAAGGGTCCGAGTACGGTGCCCGTGATTTTGTGGCCGGGGATGCGCGGCTGGAATTCCAGGACGCGCTGACGCAGGCCCTCTTCGAAACCCTGGGCGAAAAAAAGATCGTCACCCATAACGCGCTGATCCGCCGGGTGGAGGTTCCGGAGGAGATCCTGGATCCGATTCGGCAGGTAGGACTGGCGATTGAGCAGAATCTCACCAACCAGGTCCGGCAGGAAACCGCGAAAAAACTGGCGGAACTGAATACGGAACTCACGCTTATTGATCAGCGCAAACAGCAGGTGGCCGAGGAGACCAAAAAGATCAAAGCGGAAATCAAAGCGGATCAGGAGCGCCAGGTGGCGCGGATCGCGGCTGAAGCTTTACGCAGAGTCGCGGAAATTCGCAGAGAGACGGCGGCTCTTGAGGCGGAGAAAATCCGGATTCTTGCCCGTGCCGAAGCGGAGGCCTTCGAGCGGGTGGAAGGGGAGCGGGCCGACGGACTGCGCATGAAAGCCCGGGCGCTGGGCGATCCGCAGGCCTACAGCCTCATGGAATTCGTGGCCGGTTTGAATCCGGAGCTGAAAGTCAACATCTTCCATGCCGGACCCGGAACCCTCTGGACCGATCTTGAGAAAGCCAGTGGACCGTCCGCCCTGGGCGGAGCCCGGGTGTTGTCTGAGTAAAACAATTTTTTTAGAAAAGAATTTTTTCGCCAGGGCGGGTTTGGCGTGTGATATCGCGGCCGTCAGGCAGGCGAAGGTGGAGCGGCCCGCCGCGGGTTGAGGTGATACGCACCTGTTGCACCCGGCGGTTTTCGACGCGGGCATCAATCAGGAAACCGCCCGGAGCACGGATGCCCTGGAAGGAGAGGTCTGCCCAGGCGTTTGGAAGGCGGGGCAGGAGGTGGAGGATTCCGTTTCGCTCCTGCACCAGCAGATCGAGCACGGCGGAAAGAGCGCCGAAGCGTCCGTCGAGCTGCATGACTTCGGCAAGGGGATCGTGATAGCCGCTGGCGCTGTCGAGATTGGATACTCCCGGAAAAGCGGTATCGTGCAGAGAGGCCCGGCCTTCGTTGGTGAAGAGGCGGTTCCAGGAATGGAGCCAGAAGACGGAGGCTTCGGGTTCGCCCGCGTAGGCATGAAGGCTTGCGGCCCAGGGAACGCACCAGCCGCTCCAGGCACCGGCGCCGCGGTACTGCCAGGCGCGGAGACTTTCCCGCAGGATGGTTGCGTGCTCCGGGGCGTCAGCATTCAGGGTTTTGAATGGATAGAGGCCCGCCAGATGGGAATGATGGCGGTGGGAGGCCTCCAGATCCTGTCCTTCCCAGAGGACAATGCGCTCGGCTGTTATTTCGGGGAATTCCGCACTTTGGGGGAGAATTTGCGTGGTGCAGGGCGGCAGCCCTTCGGCCATTTCTTTCCAGCGGGGATCCGCGGATTGGCCAAGAATGTCAGCGGCAGAGGGCAGGGCGCGGAGCACGGCGTGGCAGGCGGCAAGCTGGAAGGAGGCGTTGCGGCCCCAGGCATCCATGCGGGAGCCTTTGTATTCGGGACTGACCGAAACCGGCAGGGAAAAGGCACCGTCCGCCTGCCGCTCGGCCATGGCCCAGTAGCCCGCGAACGCGCCGCGTAACAGCGGCCAGGCGAGTTCGCGTAGGATTTCTCTGTCACCGCTATAGCGGTAATAATCCCAGCAGAGTGCGGCCATCCAGGCGGTGCAGGCGTGATCGATGCTTCCGGTCCAAAAGGAACCGACGACATGGCACTTGTCATCCACTGCATGAGGCAACATGAGCGCTTCCGAGTCGCGGAAAAAGGCTTCACCGCTTTTTTGGAGGTCGGGCAGCCAGGATTTCAGGAGCGACCAGAGGGGGGCGAAGTGCTCCGCCTGGTTGGTGGCCAGTGCGGGGGTGTAGATCATCTGCAGATTGATGTTGAAGTGGTAGTCGTTGCTCCACGGTGGAATTTTGGTTTCCTCCATGAGGGCTCCCTGCAGGGTGCAGGCGAGACCCTGCGGCGGGGTGCAGATCGCCTGAAGGTAGAGTCCATAATCCACAATTTCCTGCAGCACGGGGTCCGGCAGGTTGATTTCGGGCACGCACTTCCAGTACTCGGCCCACCATGCGATGCGTTGTTCCTCCAGCGCTGCAACAGGTGCGTTCGCGGCCGCGCGGGCGGCTTGTCCGGGATCGGAACCCACGCAAGTCCCCCATTGCAAGTGATTTGTGCCGATGTTGACAATGAGGGCGAGGGCGTCATCCTCGGGGAGGGTTTGGATGAAGCCCAGCTCGTCGGGGCTGGTCCAGGTTTTAGGGGGATGGCAGGAAACTTCGGTGAGTTCAGGGCCGATCCATTCCCAGCTCGGACAAAGGCGAACGGTTGCGGGGACGAGGTCCGGGGGCAGGGTCAGCCAGCCAGTCTCCGCGTGCGTGGCCATGCGGAGGGTGAGATCCCGGGTTTGGCTTCCGTTTTGAAGTGTAATGACAATGTTACCGTTTTTGCGGTAAAGGGTGCCGGTGGTGAGGGTCCAGGCGGGATCGAATTTGACTTCCATGCGTCCTCCGCCGAGCTGATGCGGGCGCGCGGGGTCCTGATGGGAGGCGTTTTTACCGAAGACGCGCAGCAGAGCCTCCTCGTCGTTGGCTTCAAGGAGGCTGCGGACTTCCTTGAAGGTGGTTTTGCTGAGAAAGGGGTTGCCGCCGCGCCGGTCCCAGAATCCCAGGCGGCTGACAGTAAGGTGCAGGACGTTTGCCTGTCCCCAGGCCAGTACGCCCTGGGTGCCGTTAGAGAGGGGGATGCCGGTATGGGGGCGGGGGAGGGGAAAGGACCAGGTGAGGATTGGATCATTCGGCATATCGGGGAGCATTAGTTGGTTTTCGAAAGCTTGGCAAATGGAAAGACTGCTCAGGAGGTCCGGGGGCCCATCTCATCATTATACTCCATTTAAAATGGATGCACATTGACCTCAACAGAAAACGATGGATGGCATATCTATTCCATGGCGATAGGCCGTCTCGTATCGGTGGCTTGGGAAGGCTTAATGCGAGAGGCTGTTATTGGTTTCCTGAAAAGCTTGCATCTGGGCACAAACGGCGCGAAATTCTTGATTTGTCATACCTTGGGGGTGTTCCTTGATGTTCATGCGAAACCCAGAGTCATATTCGTCCAGATAATGTACTTTTGTTTGGGCATCATCCAGCAGTAAGTTATGATCCTTTGCGAGATCATACAGGCGTGTGCCTTTCAAGGGAATATACGTGAAGAAATAGAAAAATTCCGGACGGATCGTTTCGTTGAGTCTGAGTGTTTCGAGCATTTGCGCCTTGGTTTCAAAAGGCATACCCACAATATTAAATGTCAGACGATTGATTCCAGCATCCGCACAATTTCTGGCAGCTTCTATAATCTGTTGGTTGCTCATCTTTCGGTTGAGAACATTCTTACGATAGGTATAGTCTCCACTTTCGATACCAAAGAAGATCGTTCGGCAATGAGCATCTGCTGCCAGTTTACAAAAGTCAGGCGACATTTTTTCCACCCGGCCTTGTATGGAAAAGGGAACCCCAACTTTCTGCCGATACAACGTAAAAAATTCTTTGACATAATCCATGCGTGACATGAACAGCTCATCCCAGAATTCAAAGTAATCCACATTATAGGTTTCTTTTAAGCGGATCAGCTCATCAATCATGGCTTCCAGCGGATATTTCCGCAGGAATTTGGATTTATTGCGCCATGCTTCCAAAAGATGAGTATTGGAACAATAGGTGCAACGGTACGGACAACCACGCCCTGTCATGACGGGAAGTACAAATTCGTTGTCGCCATCAATCATGGTTGTGTCCACCTCACGCAGATGGCACAGCTCCTCATAGAGGCTGTAGTCAGGGAATGGAAGACTGGAAAGATCATTAATTTGGATAGAGGGCGTTTTTTGAATACTGCCATCATCGAATTTTTCCCATAGACCCTCGACAGGTGTCGTACGTATTCCACAAAGATAGCGGATTAAATCAACCGTTGGCATCTCGCCATCGCCGGTGCAAATAAAATCAACCGGATCAAATGCAATGGTTTCGTGGCTGTCCACAATTGCCTGATAACCACCGATTAAGACGGGTGTGTTGGGCATTTTTTGTTTTACCGCCACCAGATGATTTTTCATACGCGGCCAATGGGGCGTCATCAGGGACACAGCGATGAGGTTGGGTTGCCAGTCTGAGATCTGGTTTGCAAATTCCGATGCTTCTGACAATCCACCATCAATGTCTTTCGCCAGCACACGAAAGAGCCTGATTTGGGTATCAGGAAGAGATTGTCTAACATACGCGGCAATTGAAGCAAGGGGCATCGAAAGAAAGCCCAGCTGGCTTTCCGGCGCGTAGTAACACAAGGCCAGTTTAAATGGCGCAGCCGATGTTTTGTGGCCTTGCCAGCGGGATCGTTTTGCAGCATGCGGCGAAGTATTATTCATTTTTAACCTCAGGGAGTCCTATGCTGTTGTTGATTGAGCATGGAATGAAGACGATGCGAACCTCGCTTTCTGGAATATCGTTCTGGATGCTTTTGCGCATCGATTCGACGGTGCGTGAGACCATGCTGACTTGCTGCACAGGAGAAAAGCTGAGGGCCACTTCAATAAATACGCGGCCGCCTGCGCGCCGTGACCTAACGCCGTGGAATCCTTCATAGCCATCAAAGTGCGAGGCCAGCGTCCGATCGATTTTGAGTTGCAGTTCTTCCTGCAGCGTTTTGTCCAGCATATCGTTGACATTACTCACAAGCACTGGTGTGAAAGAGGCGATGGTATAGGACACGATGACCAGGGTAAGAACCGGGTCTATATAAACGGCCCATGGGTATGGCCGCAGCAGAAACGAAAGCGTCAATCCTGTAAAAACCGCCAAACTACCCAGGGCATCGGCCCGATTACTTCGCCACTGGACTTCCATGATCGGCGAGTACTGTTTGCTCGCCAGCTTTTTGTTTCTGAACCAGAACCAACTGGATTCCACGACAACGGCTAGTTGAAACAACGCGCCCACGAGCGCAAATGTTTCATTCAGCGGTTTCGTGATGATCAAGCGTCGAATGGCAAATGCCGAAACGAGCAATAACGTCGTAATGTAAGCTACCGAGCAGATGAAACTTCCGAATGTCTGTAATTTATCGGTGCCATAGTCGTATCCCCGCAGGCGGTCCTTGCGAATGGAACGTAGAATGCGCCAACTTAGAAAATTTGTAAAGATGAAGCGCAGATTGTCCGGGACTTCATTCAAAAGCAGGAGGGACCGGGACAATACCGCCAGTAATAAGTTGGGAAGGCACCAAATTAGGGCAAGCACCATATTGATAAAAATGGACTTTTCCTGTTGATGTAAAACGTCACGATTCATGCTGGGTGCACCTCCTTCGGCTGGGAATTGATCACCTCTGTCATCCGCGCTTCCATTTCCTTATGCATCCCGGTAATTTCTTCATCCGTGAAGTACGATTCCCAGAACACATACGAGAACGTCATGGTTTCGCTGTCCATGAAGTCATGGACATATATAGTCATCGGGAGAAAGCTACTTCCAGCATGCAGATGGTACCAATGAACGAACGGAACGTTCAAATAGGTATTGGAACAAAAAAACGAAAAGCAAAACTGGGGGATATACGGCCCGTACTTTTTTTGATAGGGTTCGGAATATATTGCGGCGTTCCAGTCAAAGTCTTTATGCCTGTAATAATTCTTTGTCTGCTGTTGAAGCGAGGCCACTAAATCGGCCAAATTATCATGTTGATTGAAGTCAAAAATGTATGGGGGGCTGATTTCGTATATACCAATACTGTTTTTTTCTTTTGTGCCCAAACGGTTACCGATGGGAATTTCAAGGTAGAAACGTTTTCGTCCTGTTTTCGTGTGAATCTGTTCGGCAAGGATCGCAACAATCAAAAGATGCAGCGAAATGTTTTTTTGCGAACAGTAAGAAAAGCAGGCTCGTTTAAACGTTTTAGTGGTATGGAAACACAATTCCCGAATCGAAGCTTCTTTTACATCACTAACGTCTTCAAACAGGGTTTCACATTTTGCAAGTTCCGCAAAGCGCTCTTCCCAGAATTGCTGATCGGAAAGATATTTAGCGCTTTTTTTGTAGTCTTCTTTTTTCTTTAGAAAGGCGGAAAAGGGATGCAAGGTCATTCCTGCATCTGGGTTGATGAGGATGTTTTTGATTTTTTCGAATAGTACTAATGCCGATAGCCCATCAAAAATCAGGTGGTTAAAACAGAAATAGATTCTATGACTAAGCGATCCGGCAATGGAAAACATAAAGATATGATACAGTTTATCACGATTATTGATCTCTGTCTCAATGATTTGATCGCGAAAGCGTTGATACTCTTCCTCTGTGGAAAAATGGAACGAGCGAATCTCCGGTTTATGAGGTGGCAGGAACTCCATGTGCCAGCACGCCCCTTTCACCACGCATCTTGCATTGCAAACATCGGCTGTCTGTACACATGTTTCAACTGCGCGGCGAATCTCATCCCGGGAAAATCGTCCTGAAAACGTTCCGGAGAACATGATCATCATGGGAAGCGTTTTGATGCTTTCGTTGACATCAAATATGAATTGCTGTTCATCACAAAGTGGATAGGAAATCGCTTTCAGCTCTTTCAGCTCTTTCAGCTCTTTCAGCTCTTTCAGCTCTTTTCGCGCTTTGAGCGGATGAGGCGGTTTCGGGGTTGTGAGGGGGGCGAACATTAGGCAATTCTGGGGAAACGAGGGGCGGGAGTCAAGGGGAAACCGCTTTTCCATGTTCCAGGTCTCAATTTAAGGCCCCAAAACGCCGGAAGCCGTTGCAGATTCATATATGTCACAGTATTTGATTCTGTTTGAAGGCTACGCTGACCGCACCCGCTTCGGGGTGTATTTTGATTTGCGATCCATGACAGACATGGGTTCCAACAGAGAAAACGTGTGACTACCCTTCTATTTCTCTCCTCGTTGCTGTGGTGAATCCACTCGGAGACCCGAAAGCTTCTAAATTGTATTTGCTATGATGATCATTTTTTTTAATGTCTTGTTTTCGACAAGCCTGGTCGCCAAGCTTGGACGCCAAGCTTGGTCGCCATGGCTTGTCAGGTGTTCTCCGCAAACGTTTAAGGAATCTATATGAAAAATCGTCCGAGTTTCCGTTCTTTCTTCCCGTCCGGGTATTCTCAGGTGTTCATCGCATTGCTGCTCGTAGGCTGCCGAGGTCCGCGCGAAACCATTACGGAATTGGATCAGCTTTCGGAGGCGACCTTTGCGGTGCCAACCGGAACCGTTGCGGACCAGCTTGTGCTTTCCCGTTTCCCTGACAGCACATTTCAATACTTCAACAGTGTCCTGGATGCCTGCATGGCCGTTCACGCCGGCAGAGCGGATGCGGCCGCGTATGATGAACCGATTCTGAGGAATATCGCCGCGAAAATCCCGGGGCTCAAAGTGCTGGACGGGATGATTACCGTGGATGAATATGGATTTGCCGTACGCTTGGAGGATGTGGAACTGAAGGAAGCCATGGATGCAGTTATTGGGGAGATCAACGAAAACGGGGTGTATGAGGAGATGCACGCCCGCTGGTTGCCGGCCCAGGGCGCGCCCGCCCCCATGCCGGTATTCACTCCGGTTGACAGCACCGAAGTGCTCCGCTTTGGAACCGCGGCCGTGACAGAACCCTTTTCGTTTGTGGATGGCAGTCGCGAGGTGGTGGGTCTGGACATTGAGCTTGCGCATTTGATCGCCCAACGACTCGGGAAGCGATTGGTTGTGGTGAATATGGATTTCGGTGGCATGATCCCGGCCCTCGCCTCTGGCAGGGTGGACATGATCGGGGCCTGCATCACCATTACGGAGGAGCGAGCTCAGCGCGTTCTGTTCTCGGTGCCTTACTATCAGGGTGGTATCGCGGCACTGGTCAGGGAATAGCCTGTGGATCTCCCTGCGATCTTCCAAAATCTTGCGGAGAGCCTGGATGCCAATGTGTTGCAGGAGCAACGGTATCTCCTGCTACTGGACGGTCTCAAAACTACGATCTTGATCTCAATCGGGGCCATCGCATTGGGGTCCCTCCTGGGCGGGGTGATCTGCCGAATGCGCATGGCCCGGCGCCTTGGAGTGGTCGTTCCTGCAAAAATCTACATCGGAATCATACGTGGAATCCCGCTGCCGGTTATGCTGCTGCTGGCCTACTATGTCGTCTTTGCCTCCGTGAATATTTCTCCGGTATGGGTGGCCATCGCCGCGTTTGCGGCCACGTTCGCGGCCTATGCCGCCGAGATTTACCGCGCCGGTATTGAAAGTATCGATTCCGGACAGCGGGAGGCGGGGCTGGCACTTGGATTCACCCGTGTGCAGACCTTCACTCATATCATTGCCCCGCAGGCGGTGTGCCGGATTCTGCCGGTGTATAAAGGAGAGGTGATCAATCTCGTCAAAATGACTTCTGTGGTCGGTTTTATCGCCGTACAGGATCTCACCCGCACGGCCGACATCATCCGCAGCCGCACGTTTGATGCGTTTTTCCCCCTGGTGTTGGTCGCGGTTCTCTATTTTATGATTTCATGGCTCCTGTTAATGACGCTCACCGCACTCGAAAAGCGTCTCCAGCCACGGCGGTCCAGGCAGAGGAGCGCCGGCCATGATTGATATCCAGAATCTGACAATGCATTTTGGAGACGACCGGGTGCTGGAAGGCGTTTCGGCATCGATCCCGGAAGGGGAAGTTGTCTCGGTCATTGGACCCTCTGGCGCGGGGAAAAGTACGTTTTTGCGCTGCATCAATCGTTTGGAAACACCGCAAAGCGGACACATTTTTATTGGCGGCGAGGACATATTGGCTCCGGGGGCGGACGTGCCCCGTATTCGGCGAAAAACGGGTATGGTGTTTCAGTCTTTCAACTTGTTTGACCACCTGACGGTGCTGGACAACCTGATCCTTGGTCCGGTTCGCATTCTGAACGAGGCTCGCGAGGTGGCGGAGGCGCGCGGTCACGAGCTGCTGCGGATGGTCGGTCTGGGCGAAAAAGCCCTGAGCCTTCCCTGCGAACTTTCGGGCGGTCAGAAACAGCGGGTGGCCATTGCCCGGTGCCTCTCGATGCGCCCGAAGGTGATGTTGTTCGATGAACCGACCTCGGCACTCGACCCCACCATGGTCAGTGAGGTGCTGGCGGTGATTCGCAGGCTCACCCGCGAGGGCATGACGATGGTGATCGTGACGCACGAGCTGAATTTCGCGCGGGATGTGTCCAACAGGATTTTTTACATGGATGAAGGTGGCATTTATGAATCGGGTCCCCCGGACCAGATCATGCGTGCGCCTCAGAGAGAAAAAACCCGGGTATTCATCAACCGCCTGAGGAGCTTCCGCTATCGAATCGAGCACAAAGACTTTGATGTTTTTGAAATGAACGCCGATATCGAAACCTTCTGCGAGAAGCACTTTTTTCGCCGGAAGTTGATGCAACATATCCAGTTGGCGATCGAGGAGTCCCTCTCTTTGTATTTCCTGCGTGGCAATCCGGGGGCGATCACCCTCACGCTTTCCTATTCTGAAACAGAGGGCACGGTTCAGCTCCTGTTTGAGGATCAGGAGGCTTCGGGTGATTTTCTGAAAGCCGCGGAGGCAGGAGACGAACTGGCGCTGACAATTCTGAAGGGCATTGTGCATGATATTGTTTGGCAGCCAACCCCAAAGGGAAACCGGATCGTGATGACCCTGAACGAAACCAGCTAGCGCCCTGACGTGCCCCAGAACAACATATCGATTCCGAGACGGATAAAAAACGATCCGTCGAAATCCTCCTCGCGCTCCCATTCCATGCCGGTTTGGAGTTCGCCGAAGGCCCACTGACCGTACAGCGGCCGCCGCAGAGAAACGAAGGCGCGGTGTGTATCAACCGAATCCCCTTCGCCGAAGATCACGTAGAGCAGCCCCGTAGCGTTTGCTGTGTCCGCCCATACGGCCTTGTGGCCGCGCCGGGTTTCGTCAAGCAACTGGTTGACGTGTACCAGGGCAATGCCTTCTGACCATTGCCAATTCGTGTCCTCCAGCGTCCACTTACCGGATACCGTGTTGACGAAAAGACCTCTTTGATTGGGACCGAGCCAGCGATTAAGTGACAAGGTGGATATGGAGGCCATGCGGTCGTCGCGATTCAGAGAAAAGCGCTGCATGGGGCGGACTTGCCAGGTATCCTGTTCGAAATCCCTCGCCCAGGTCAGCCGTGCAAAGGTTTTTGGGGGCCAGGTGGCCCGAACCCCCGCATCCGCAGACAGATTCAATGCCTCAAACCATTTGCGAGCACCGATTTTGATTCCCCGATCTTCCGATTCCAGGATGGTACGATCATGAACTTCTTCGGATCGGGCCGTTTCCATAAACAACCGTACGCGCCGTTCGAGGTTGGGGAATTCCACATCCAACTCAATATCCGGTTCGAAGCGCACATCGAACTCCCGTCCCTGCATCACGCCTCCATAGAACTTCGCGCGTATTCGGGTTTGCGGGGGCTTGAGAATGTCTTCGGGATTTAATGCGAAATACGCGTCGGCCGCCCGTAAGGGTTCGTGGATGCGACGCGGAACGTTCTCTTGCAGATAATCAAGTCGCGCCCCCCACGAATCAAAGGTCCCGGGTTTGGGCGCCACTTGGAAAACGCCTTCGCCTTCGCAAATGGATAGGCCGCTGGTCATACGTTCAGGGTCGGAGGATTTGGCCCGGGGCAAATCGTCCCGTTTGGGATCCAGGGAAAACCAGCCGGCCAGAAAATCCCAGATTTCCACGGGGTCTATGCCGACATCCACCCCCACGAACAGGAGATGGACACCCACATTCAATTCCGAGGGGCTATATTCCGGACCATGCAAGGTATCGTCTGTGGCATCTACGCCTGCCAGGATCAGACCCTGTAACGATTCGCGTCCAACAGGTGGGCGCACCCGGTGAGGGCCTCGGGGGCCTGGGAGTCCCAGATACACCGAATCGTATCGGCCCGCAGAAAATGCGCCGTAATCCGTGGCGCGCACGCTGGCCGCCAGGCCGGGACCCACCCGCGCACGAAACCGAAAGATGTCCAGAGCGTCCATGACCCGGTTCGGAAGATACCAAAGCACCCGGCTGCCAAGGGAAGGGCGTTCCCTTGATTCCGGCGAATGCGGAGGGCTGGGGTCCGGACGGACTTCGGATCCGGCGTACACCCGGAGTCCCATCCAGGCAAGACTCAGAATCCACAGCGGCCTGAGTACGGCTTGGCGTTTCATGTTTCGTTAAAAATCACGGAGTGCGATGGAATCCATGGTTGTGATCTCCCCGTCCTCCGAATAGTGATACAGCCCGATATACCTTTCGGAATCCTTGGGCGTGATCACGACGAATGTCCGTGTGGGTGTCTCATTCTTATCGATCCACGTGCCGGAATTCACGTACACAGCGGACTTCCCGTCGTGCGTTTCCGATGGAATCATTCGGGCTTCATGGGAATGGCCAAACACGACAATGCGCACATTCGATTCGGGGTTCGTGAAGTATTGTACCGCTGCTTGCTTGTCCAATCCCGCCGCCGAGGCTGACTCGATGAGGGCTTGCCGGACGGGAATATCGACTGCGACCCTGTTGAGGGTTTGCCGTTGGGGCCATGTGTCCTGTATTCCACGGAACAGATTCACATCGATGATTCCGCCCGCCTCGGCCTGTCGAGGCATCACATCGCTCATAGCAAAAGATTCCGTGAATCCATCGATGTTGGTCGTGATGATCTTCTCTTCGAAGTCCTCTTTGATCGGAAGCGCGGTCATCAGGGTATCCCAAACCTTCCAGTAGATGTATTCGAGGTTCTGGCTTTCGCCGAGGCTGTTCGGCGTGACAGGGGGCCTGACCTTGGTGGGGTCCGGTTTGCCTTCGACGACGGAGAGAGTGGCGATCCGGGTGAAGAAATATCCCGGAGGCAGAATCGAGCCCGGTGCGATGGCCTGGTTGGAGATCGGGTCGGGCGCACAGAAGAAATTATAGCGGTGACCGTGCTCAATGGCGATTTCGGGGAGACCTTTCGGAATATGGGTTCCCAGTCCCCGCACATCGCGGGCTTCGGCCATTCCCGGGAAGAGAGTCTGTATGGTTTCCGATGTGATCAGCAGGTCGTGGTTGCCCGGCACATAGGTCACCTGGATCAACCCGTCATGGATGATATCGTTGAAGGCGGCTATCACGTCACGGTTGTTCGCGGCCACAGCCTGAGCGAACTCCTTCTGGCTCTCTCCTCCGTATGTGTCCATGGTGGCGGGAAGGAACCACTCATCGATGAGGTCGCCCGCGATAACAAGTTCCCTGATGTTCGGCGCGTGCCGGAGCTTCTGAAGAAAATCCAAGAGAGGTGCCCGGTTTTTCTGCAACTCTGCGAAGCGGTCGTCCATGCCCAGGTGGAGGTCGCTGATAATGACCATAACCGAGCGTTCCTCGTCCAGCCCCGGAATACCGGATGGATCAAGGGTAAAGGGGTATTTCGAGGGCGTGTCCGCGCACAAGATGGACGCAAGTACGATGAGACTCAGGATGCTGATTTGTTTCATTTTGGTTCTGCCTTTTTTTTGGGGGGGTGTCATCAGGGTTCGCATGGCATGTCCCGGGTTAGGGTTAGGGTTCCGAGTCTGTTGGAAAGTCTGGCCAAACACTTTCGGGGAAAACGACGCGCAGAATATTGCGGTCGTGTTCGCGGCGGTACGCCAGTTGCATGCCCATTTCCTGTATCATGTGCAAGCCCAGCCCCCCGATGGGACGGTCCTCAACTTCGCCTTCGAGTGTCGGTGTGGGCGCCTCCGTCAGCGGGTTGAACGGGTGTCCGTCATCTGTAAGGATCAGGGTCGCGGGCTGTCCCAGCTCCAGAATCCCCTCGATGGCGTGTGGCTCCTGATCATCATACCCGTATTTAATGATGTTCGTAGCCAGTTCTTCCAGGGTCAAACGCACAAAATACGCGAGGGTGGGAGAAACCTCGTATGATTCCAGGAAAGAATCCCCGTCGTTCATCGCTTGTTCGAGTGCCTCCATGCGGTTTTCAAACCGGAAACGATGGCAGGGGGCGGGTGTGGGCTTGGGTGACGGATCTTCCGCCGATTTGGCGACAAGACGTTTCAACATGAGAATAGTGATATCATCGGATTGTTCCGCGCCGTCGGCAAAGCTCCGGATATCGTCCACAAGGTCCTCGGTCATCTCCCGGCAACTTCCCGTGCAGCCAGATTTCACAAGCCGTGCCGCGAGCCGTGACTCATCGTAGAGGGCCTCGTCGGGATTCATGGCCTCGGTGACCCCGTCGGTGTACAGCACCAGCACCGCCCCCTCGGGAAGCGAGGTTTCCCCGGCGGTGTATGGACTGTCCTCCATGACACCGGCCACGGTGCCCGACGGTTTGGTAATCCATTCCTGGTGACCCTCCGGGTGCTGGATCAAGGGCGGGTTATGGCCGGCGTTGGCATATTTCAAACTGCCATCTCTGAGATCATACACCGCGCAAAAGAGGGTGACGAACATGCAGGAGTCATTTCCATCCACCAGCTCATTGTTCACATGCGACATAACCTCGGCCGGATCGGCATCCGAGCGGAAAGCCGAGCGCAGAAAACTGCGGGTGACGGCCATGAACAATGCGGCGGGCACGCCTTTGCCGGAGACATCCCCGATGGCGACCACCATGCGTTTGTCATCCAGGAGGAAAAAATCATAAAAGTCACCGCCGACTTCCCGTGCGGGTTCAATTGCCGCAAACAGATCCAGATCCTTGCGCATGGGGACGGGAGGAAAGGTCTTCGGCACCAGCCCCATTTGAATGTCGTGAGCGATGCGCAGTTCGCTGTGCATGCGTTCGCGGGCGGCGGTGGTTTCCCGCAAATCTTCGATGTGGCGTTTCAGGTTGTCGCGCATTTCGGCGAACCGCTGTGTCAGAACGGCGACTTCATCCTGCCCGCGCGGTGGCGGCAAGGAGGCCTCGAGGTCGCCTGCGGCCAAGGTTTCCGCGGCATCGCGAAGATCCCGAATGGGGCGTGTGATGGAGCGGGCAATCCCCCCGACCGCCAGACAGAGCAGCAGCATGCCCATCGCGCCGATGGCGGCCTGCCTTCGACTCAGTTGCAAAATGGCAGCCTGCATCTCATCGCGGGAGATCAGTGCCGCCATGATCCAGTCGGCTGATTGCAGGGGTGTGTAGGCCAGCCAGGAAATTTCGCCGGTAACAAAGCTGGAGAAAGGCACAATGCCCGGTACTCCCGAGACCATCTGCTGTCCGGTGAGGCGCAAGGCGGGATCGTTGCGCGCTTCGGCGATGCTGAAGACCGTTTCGTTCAGCACGATGTTCGGATCCGGGTGGGAGATATAGGTGCCATTCCGGCTCATCAGCAGACCGTAACCGTTCTCGCCGAGGGGAAGCTCCGCAATCATCCGGTCCAGCCAGTCCAGCGAAAGGTCGCAGGTGATCACGCCGATGAATCGCCGCTGGTCCCCGCTGCCTCTAAAGAGAGGTACAGAATAGGTGACCATCAGCAATCCTTCCCATTCGTACGGTTCGCTCCAGACCGGGCGATCAAGGTGTTTTGGCAGTGTAAACCAATCCTCGTGGGTATGTGCATGATTTTCTCCGGCCAGATCCACATAGGCAAGCCGATCGCCCTCACGATACTCGTATGCGGCCAAATCCATCCAGCCTTCCGGTTCTTCGCCTGGTTCAATCGCTACGCAGACACCGAAGATCCCCGGGTTTTTCTCTATGCTGCGGGTTTGCATCCGGCGAACCGCGTCAAAGGGCATCAAAAAGTCCTGCGCCTCCAATGTCAGGGCCATGCCGTTTACGACTCCCTGCAGCAGCCCAAACTGGGCATCAATCTGTTTTGCGGCATTTTCCGCAAGCGAAATGGCCCGTGCCTCCATATCTGCTTCCAGCCGCTGCCGGGCCGCTAAATAGCTCCAGAAAATCACAGAGGCCAGGATCAGACCGGTGACCGACAGTACCGAAAGCTGCATACGGACGCGTATGGAATGGCATTGCTTCATGGTGTCGCCTGAAAGGGAATTGGAAAAAATTCATCAAACGGAAGCACAGTGTCCACCAAGCCGGCATCCACGAGGGCCTGAACCGTCTCCTGGTAGCTTTCGGGATCGAGTCGACCGGGGATGACGTTTTCCTCCGGGGGGAAGATGGAGGCCAGGATATGTTCCAGCATCCATCGACTGTGCGGACGGTTGGCAGGAACCCCCGCCTCGCGCGAGGCCCGCAAAACTGCATCCAAAGCCTCCTCCGGATGTTGCCGCGCATATTCCCATCCTGCCAGCGTCGCCTTGCGCAGCGCGAGACCGACCTCCGGCTGCCGGGCGGCGGTCTCGGCCCGGGTGTAGAGGCCATCTTCGGGAAAGCCCAGCCCGTAGTCCCGCATCAGGAACAGAGATAATTTTTCATAATCGTGCCCGGCCTGATAGATGCGGTGGTACTCGTTGTAATACATGGCCGCACAGGCAGCCACGCCCCGATGGAGAAACAAATTCACAGAATGATGCTGCGGCAAGACCACCGGCTCAATGCCGTGCTGCCGGAAAAACGCCGTAAACGCAATCGAAAAGGTCCCGGGCCAATAGCTGATGCGTTTTCCATCCAAATCCGAAGGCGTTTCAATCCCCATGTCTTTCCACCCGACCAGCATCAGGCTGGAACGCTGTACAAACTGAGCCACGTGTGCCAGGGCGATGGGTTCGCGCGCATACACAATCGCATCCGCCAGAAACAGGGTGCCGTAGTCCGCCCGGTCGTTGACGAGAAAGTCCAACGGAGAGGGCCCCGGGCCGGCATGGAGCAGGGAAACGTCCAGCCCCGCCTCCCGGTAAAATCCCTGTTGCAGCGCCATGTAATAACCCGCGAACTGGCTTTGTGGCAGCCATTGAAGGGCAATCCGCACCGGGGAAAGCACCTCAGCGGTTTGAGTTTTCTCTGCACGGACGGTGGAACACCAAACCGCCATAACAGCGGTTAACAGCGTCAAGAGGCGCGAAAAACCTCGTCCGAGACCCCACGGTTGATGTGGCATAGGGTTAGCCTGCAGATCAGGGGGTGAACTGTGCGAGAGCGGTTTCGCGGTCCGAGGTCAGGGTCAAAATTTTGTCAAACCCCGAAATACTCATGACTTCCCGAACCATGGGGCTCAGGCAGCAGAGAGCGAGCACTCCGCCAGCCGATTTAATCTGTTTAGCCACGACCAGCAGACTGCGGAGCCCCGCACTGCTGATGTACTCCACCTCCGCCAGATCGAGAACCTGGCGCACATCGCCACGTTCCAGCAGTCCCCTGCAGTGGGCCTCCACCTCCGGAGCGCCCGAGCCATCCAGCCGCCCGCCAATGGCAACAAGCATGACATCACTCTGTTTTGTGTTTGTGAACTTCAATGTATGCCTCCGGTTTGTGTGATGGATACCATTGTGTTCTCTTTAGGACTTATTGCAATATCCAATCGAAAATATTTTCAGGAAACAAGGAAAATATTTCATCGTTTCACTCCGATGCTGACACCAACTGAAAGGGAACCGCGCCGGCGGTGATTTGATTGCCTGGTCTTATTAAAATACCTGTTAAAATACTGCTCTGCTGTCTTCATCATCCGTTGTCCGGCACAGCTATCCGTTGGAACTTCTTCCCCTTAGCATTCGCGGTATTAAAATACCTGTTAAAATACTGCTCACATGCTCGAAGGCGGCGCGGACATCCGCTACATTCAGCAACTCCTCGGACACGCCAAGCTCGAAACCACCGCCATTTACACTCACGTCAGTATCCAGGAACTCCAGGCCGTCCACAGCAGGTGCCATCCTGCGGAAAA
>PXDP01000053.1 GCA_003565035.1 PVC group bacterium
AGAGACACCTCCAGCGACCGGGCATACCTCACCAGGTCCCGCAACGCCTCATCGGCACCCGGCTTGTCCAAATTCGCAATCACACCCAGTGTTTTCATTTCGCTTCAGTCATGTTTGAATTCCTTATCAAAATTTGAAACACCTTGAAAATCTTTTAAATTAAATGTGATAATGTATTTTGCCCGGCTTGCAATAGCCGCTTCAAGAATCATATCATCTTTTTTCCCGCCCGCCTACTGCAACCGCCCCTCAATCAGGCCCAACGGCAAGGCCTCGGGCTGGAGCGGTTTGGACTCGATCTCGATGTGCCGGCCGGCCAGGGAGGATTTCTCGAAGGCGTGCATCACTTCCAGCGCGTGGTACGCCAGTTCCCCGCTGGCGCGGTGCCGGTGCGAACCGCCGGAGAGAATCGCCATCGCCATATCCGCCGCGCCGATGCTGCGGAAGTTTTTGGCATAGCGGTGACTGAACGACTGCTCCCGCCATTCGCCTTCGGTCGGCGTCCACAAGGCCACCGGACCGCCAAAGGTGTTCGGGTCGGGACACTGCAGTGAGCCTTCAGTGCCGTACAGCTCAATGGGTTTGTGGTGGTGTTTGTACACATCAAACGAAATCGTCACGGTAATCACCGCGCCGGAATGAAATTCCATCACCCCCGCATTGTGTGTGGGCACATGCACGGGAAGTTCTTTGCCGAATTGCGCCTCGCAGGTGGCGGTCCGGGTCTCGAACGCCCGGGTGGTCAGGGCACTGACCCGTTTCACCGGACCCAGCAAATGCACCAGCGCGGTGATGTAATATGGGCCCATGTCAAACATCGGACCACCGCCGATTTCATAAAAGAACGCGGGATTCGGATGCCAGGATTCCGGCCCCCGCCCCATCATAAACGCGGTGCCGCTGACCACCCGTCCCAGCCAGCCGTCATCCACCAGCTTCCGGCAGGTCTGAAACCCCGCACCCATAAAGGTGTCCGGTGCGCAGCCGACGTGCAGGTTTTTCTCCGCCGCAAGATCCAGCACCGCTCTCGCATCCTCCAGCTTCACCGCCAGCGGCTTTTCGCAATGCACATGTTTGCCCGCGTTGAGGGCCATCATACTGACTTCCGCATGCACGGCGGGAATGGTGAGGTTGATGACCAGGTCCACCTCGGGATTGGCCAACAGGGCCTCCACCGATTCGGCTTTGCATCCGTTTTCCACCGCCTTGGCCTCGGCTGCGGCGGCATTCAAGTCCGCGCAGGAGACCACATTCAGGACCTCAAAGGTTTTCGCGCCGTTGAAATAGGCCTGGGAAATGTTTCCGCATCCGATGATGCCGACGTTGATTTTCTGTTTTGTGCTCATGGAAAGGTCTCCTGTGATATGGAAAGGGGTATTGAATTATTTGCGGCCGGTGGCGAAACCCTGCCCGGTAAGGTAACGGTAGCTTTCCGCCACCGCTTCCAGCATGTCACCCGGATAGCTGTCAAGCTCGACGGCCAGATATTCCGCGTGCACCGCGGCCTTGGCGGCGGAATGCATATCCACCTGTCCGCGTCCGGCCGGCAGGAAGGGGCAGTCATTGCTGACCATAATTTTCCCGTCTTCGGTTTCTTTTTCCACAAACGCCTCTTCCCCGCCGACCACACCGTCTTTGAAGTGCAGGAATTTTCCACGCGGGCCGATTTCCTTCAGGAAGGCCGCCGGATCCAGTCCGGCCCGGGCCACCCAGAAAATGTCCGCCTCCCAGAGAATGCTCTCAGGCGTGTTTTCCAAAAAGACCTGATAGCCCCGGCGTCCCTCCACCTCGGCCAAATCCCAGTCGTGATTATGATATCCAAGCTGAATCCCGTGCGGGGCGAGATTTTCCGCCGCCTCGCAGTACAGCTCCGCCACCGCGCGAACGCGGTCCAGCGACGAGAAGTCCTCACGGAAATTCGGCGGACATCCGGTGATCACCGCCTCATGCCCCATCAACAACGCCTCTTCGATCACCCGGTTTTTGTTGTCACCCAGCGGCAGCCCTCCATGACAGGACGGAGCGCGCAGGCCCAGTTCCTTGAAAAGTTTGCAGGCGGCTTCGGGAGTCGTTCCCGGATAGCCGGCCGGTTCCACGCAGGAAAATCCAATATCCGCTATGGCGCGGATCGTGGTTTCGTAATCCTGCTTCGCAAGTTCGCGGACGCTATAAAGTTGTACGGTCAGTTCGGGCATGATGCTATCCTGTTTAATTTGGGTTGATAAAAAAGCGGATTTTTAATTCATAGGACCTTGTATTCAACTTGTCACGGATTAATGATTGATCAAAACAATGATTTATAGCGAAAAACAATTCAGTCCCGCCCCTGCCCCGACCCTGCATCTGGGCTACTTCATCAGCCCCCCTGGCGGCGCACCCCGCCCGCGTGAAATCACAGAAAACGAACTGTTCTTCGAGATCATCACCCGGGGATGCGTCTACGCGCCGGAGGGGGAAACCCTCTGCGGGCCGGGCCAGGTGTTCGCCCATCCGCCCGGAACCCACACCGTTTACCGCTCGCCGGGTGACAAACATTACGAATGCCTGACCGCCACCTTTTTATTTGCAACAAAACCCGAAGCCGCCCAGTGGCCCCGGGGATTTCAATGGCGCGATACCGATGAGGCGGTGCGGTTTTGCCGGGAAATGCTCTTCGCCTATCATCACACCAGTGTGGACCGTCATCTCCTCGGAAACCTCATCTGGGCTCAACTGCACTTCCGCATGGACCAGGACCGGCGGCAAAGCGAACGGGAACAAATCCCGCCCCGTGTTTCCGCCGTCCTGGCCCGCATCGACCGGGAATTCATGCAGGATCTGCGCATTGCGGACCTGGCGGAAGGCGTGGGCATGAGCGCCTCGCATTTGCAGGCCCGTTTCCGGGAGGCCGTCGGCATGAGCCCCCATCAGTATCTCATTCAGCAGCGGATGCGCGCCGCCCGGCACCGCCTGGTGACCACCTCCGACCCCATCAAGCAAATCGCCGACGAAGTGGGCTACCCCAACACCGAACATTTCTGCCGGGCCTTCAAAAAACATTCCGGCCACACCGCTGCATCCTTCCGCCGGCGCTATCGGGTTTATGACACGTGAAAAAGAGGAACACATCCCCCCAACAAATCTTCCATTTTTTAAGATTTCGTTCTAAAGAATCGATATGGAAGCTATTTTAATCCTCTTGGCCGATCTCATCAATGCCCTGTCCGGCATCGCTGCCGGTCTGCTTTTCATCCTTATGACCGCGCTCAGCGTGCTTGTGGATGTCACTTGCGGTAAATTTTTTCCGGGACTGCTCGTCGACAAAGATGTGAAATACAACCCGGAGCCCCTCCCGACTTCAAAAGACTCACGAAACCGCCGAAGACTTCCTTCCTGGATCAAGTATGTTTTGATGGGGGCAGGCGCGCTTTCGGCCGTGCTTTCGGTTCTCCTGATCCTCGCAGAAACCGTTTACTTCGAACAGACTGTCCGGTGGATCGCAAATTGGCAGACATCAAAAACCCGGGTCCAACTATCGTTTGATTCTGTGGAAGGCTCATTCCTAAAGCGTCAATTTATGTTTCAGACGCTTCACATCGTCCGTCCCCCCGAACAGGGGGATACGGGATTTGATGTAAACATCGCGCAGGTTAACGGTTCATTTGAAGGGGCCTTTTTCACCATTCCAAAAAGCATGTCTGAATTGATACTTGAAGGTGTTCAAGGTGAACTCCATCTTCCGGAACGCTCCGACTCCGTTTCCCGAACTCCCGGAAAACTCTCTCTGGATTTGATTCTACAAAGGAAACCCTCATTCACGGTGCGGAAGCTGGTACTCAGGAACGCAAACCTTGAGATCTTCTCACCGGAGAAAACACATCTCACGACGATCACCGTTCAGGAATGGATTTCCGCCCCGCTACGCAGCCGGTATGCTGCGTTTGATCTTCTGTTCCGCTCCAATCTGGATGCATCCGTGGGGGAAACCAACATCACCATCCGGACCTCAGGTGAACATCAGGCCCGTGAAACCTTCTGGCGAATCACTCCTATCCCGATCTCACCGGTGACAGATTTTCTCGGTCCCCCCTTTGATATCGTTCAGAACGGCGAAGCCCATCTTGAAATCCACGATCAATGGTCTCTCGCCGACGATAGCTTGTTTATAGACTCCCGGTGGAACCTTGGCCTTCGAAATCTGACACTGGAACCTGACGACGGGGGTAATTTCCTGTCCCGCTTCCGGCAAAGTGCGGCCGCCGGCATTCTCAGACGGTATCTCGAAAAAAACGACGGCCTGGAACTCGCCTTTCACATACGGATCGAAGACGGCAGCCTGTCCACGACCATTAATGGACTGGTTCAGGACCTTCTGGAGCTGGCCAAAGAAAACGGGCTGCAGATATTCACACGCATTTCAACCGGACAGGAAAATTGAGCACTGCTTTACCCATACTCGGGTCGCGTACGCAAAGGGATCTCAAGGTGGTTTCGCATTGTCACTCTTGCGGAATCCGCCATTGACTCAAACCACGGATGGTTACGAGGTCAATCCGCCCAGTTTGTCTCCCGCAGCGACAGGGTCGTGAGGGTGGGATGAACATCAAATCCCTGCAGTCCTTCCGCATACGCGGCTGCGCGGTCGTTCACATAGAGAAACACCATAGGGGCCTCGCGGGCAATCAGGGCCTGGGCCTCCCGGTACAGGTCCATCCGGGCCGCTTCATCGGTCTCGCGCCGTCCTGCCTCCAGCAGGCGGTCCACTTCGGGATGGGAAAACCGCTGCTGGTTGTAGGGCCCTTCACTGTGAAAAAGATCATAGGTCCATTCGTCCGCATCGACAAACCCCAGCCAGCCCACCAGAGTCATCTCAAATTCATGCGCGCCCAGCCGACTGAAAAACACGCCCGACTCCAGGGCCTCCACCGTCAAATCCACATCAATCTCCAATAACTGCTGCTTGATCACCTGGGCGGCATTCACCTGATAATCAAAGTCCGACCCCACCAGGCAGGTCAGCCGCAGCGTGCCGGAAATCCCCGCCTCCGCCAGCAGAGCCCTGGCTTTTTCCACATTGCGCTCCGGATAGATCTCCTCCTCCAGATGCGCCGGATGATTTTCGGGAATGTGTCCTCCG
>PXDP01000134.1 GCA_003565035.1 PVC group bacterium
CGATATTCACCCGGGGCTTCAGTCGTGCCTCCTTTGCCCCGGGCTGACCGCGTCGCCCCCTCCGGGGGCATTATATTCTGGATACAAGATGTGAAATGCCCCTTAAGTTAGTGCCATTCGGAGCAGGCCGCCCGTCATTTCGACCTTGCTCTGGAGCACGATGTCATGCTTCAACGGGCGAAGGGAAGAGATTTTTTCAACGCCCACGCGCGTATGCTGCAGGTGCTGAAACAGGATGCGATGGTGGAAACGGAGGAAGAAATGCGCGGCATCACCGGCAAGCGAAAGTTGGCCATGGAGTGGGCGGACCTGATGTTCATGCTGGGGAATTTCGAGGACGCGCGTTCGCTGTATCGCCGGATCCAGGAAGCAGGACGCCGTACCAACGACGGCGCGTCGGTGGTGCGGGCCGGACTGGCCGAGGCGCATCTGATCGACGCCATGAATACCGACAGGTTCTGGGAAGAGGCGCCGCGGCTCTACCAACTCTGTATGGAATTTCCCAACGCCCCGGCCACACCCGCGCTGCTGTTCAAAGCCGCGTTAATGTCGCCCCGGGAGCCCGTCGACGGCAAGACGATGATGACCCAATTGGCTGCCGAATATCCCCGCTCCCGCCACGCGGCCAAAGCCCGGTACGCATTGGTGTATCGATTTCTTCCCTGGGAGGAGCATGACACGAGGGTGGCGATGACGGAGGTCTTTATCCATGATTTTCCGAAAGAGACCACCTTGATTGAAAACCTCATAAAACATGACCGGCGCGTGCGGCGTCTGTTGAAAGTGGGCTTTGACGCGTATTAAAATTCCACGCGTTGAATCCGAACTATCTCCGGGCCATTGACAGCTTGCTTGAATCCTCCTGACCGGATATCTGGCAGGTGTGAGTTCATCATTATACCATCCGCTCCTTCCTCTGCTGCTCGAACTCTCGGATCTGATCAGAACCCGGGTACTAGCCATCCTGGGGGAAGTCCCGGTCCATGAACGGTCCCGCTCCACCGGTCATTGCGGAGCGGATGTCATTTACTGGATCGACCGGGAAATCGAATCGATTATTTGCGACGTGTTACAACGCGAGGCGTCGAATCTTGGCGGAGTGGTGCTCATCGCGGAGGGAATTGGAGAAAACGGCCTTTCCATATTCACAGAGTCCGGGCGCGACGCCGACTGCGCCTGGCGGCTGATTATGGATCCGATTGACGGCACCCGTCCCATCATGATGGACAAACGCTCCGCCTGGTTTTTAGCCGGAGTAGCCCCCAACCGCGGGCAGGAGACCCGTCTTCGGGAGATCGAATGCGCGGTCCAAGCCGAGCTGCCCACCTCCCGCGCGGGCTGCGCGGATGATTTTGTCGCGGTCAGAGCAAAAGGCGTTCAGGCCCTGCGACACGAAATTGCTGGAGGCGCTATGGTTGACTCGGCCCCGACACCATGGTCACCCCAGCCCTGGCAGGGCCCGGAACTTCGCGGCGGTTTTGCCCAGCTCATGCGTTTCTGTTCCCCCGGCAGAGAACACCTGGCCGCGATCGAGGAGAAGATGCTGGCATCTCTGTACCCCGATGCGGAAGAGGGAGAAATTCTCAGCTTCGAGGATCAATACGCCGCCACCGGCGGTCAACTGATCGAACTGCTCTGCGGACGCGATCGCTTCACCGCCGATGTGCGTGCCGCCCTCTTTGCCTCCCGTCACTTCCGGGGAAAACGCACCGGCCATGTCTGCCATCCCTACGATCTGGCCGGATTCCTCGTCGCTGAAGAAGCCGGGGTGGAGATCACCGATTTGTCCGGAAATCCCCTCGACGGCCCCTTGGACACCCTCACCGGAATGAACTGGGCCGGATACGCGAACCCCCGAATCCGTTCCGAGGTGGAACCCGTTTTTCTCCGGGAGCTGGAGCGCTGCCTGGTCGGGTAAATTAATCCAATTCACACACCGTTAAGTCATTCTTGTCCTCACCCTCCAATGCGGGAAGATGTAACTGACGGCAATAGTTCTGCCGGCGCTCACGAAGCCCGTCCGGATTGCGGGATTGATACAATCCCAAACACCGTTTCCGGTCGGGATGCAGCAACTCCAGCTTGTAACTGGTAAATTCAGCATTTAGATTGCTGCTGGTATGCCGCACGGGTAACGCATTGATAGTTATTTCATACATATGTTTCTTCATCACTATACCTACTTGCAATCCCGCCTCTGCCGCAAACATGGATTGGCCAGGGCCATCTGAGTGGCAGGCCCCATGAATTGATTCAAAAATTCAACCGTGACCAACTTAACCAAATGCTTGAACTTGCAGAGGTGTGAGTCAAGGAAAATCCCGTCCCGGGAAACTGCGGGGCGTATTCCTGGTTATTTTAGTTGGTACTGTAGAAATAAAACCTGTAGCCCGCCTGCTCTGCGGCAGACCATATTTGGAACGTTGCCCTATGCCTGACCATGAAGTGTTTTAGTTTATCTTTCTCTGTTCCGATTCGCATCCGTAGTTCGGCGAAGCATCCGCAGGTTTTTTCACCCTCTCCCATTAGCAGGACGTTCCCTTTTTTCCTGTATTGTCTTTGGCTGCGTATGATATCTGCATTAGAAAAAATTTGTCGATCATTTCGAAACAGCATTCGCTTTTCTGACTGAACATGCTCTAAAGAACTTTCTTGAATTTCCATGCTTTGCGGTCAGGAAAAAAATCGTCACAACCAGGGTGACAAGATAAAGGCTGACAGGAATGGCGGCGGCGGCGGGAAGCCAGAGGGGGAGCGGAAAGGCGAGACCGATGAGGGGAAGGATGAGACACAACAGGAGTGTTCGCGGAGACGGGCTTGCCGGAGGGGCTTGAATGGGTGTGGCTAGACTGAATGATTGCCGCCGTTGAAAAAGACGTCCGGCCTGGCTGAAAAGGGCAACGATCAATGCCGCAATGACCGGTGCGGGAGGAATGTGCAACGGCAGAGCGGCAAGTAAAATCAATGCCGCGGCGGGGAGCCCGTGCGCGGGCCGCGGAGGGACCGGAAGCAGCAGGGCGGTGAGGAGAATCCCCATGAGCAGGAGCGCACTGTGCCAGGGACTGAGTTCCGGGGGAAGCCGGGGGTCGCGGACTGGCTTCGGAGCTTCTTCTTCTCTGGCGGCCTCCGTTTCTGATTCCACCTGGGGCGCGGGTTCCTCGGTGTCAAGTTCCGCCGTGACGGGACGCGGTGTCGGAATCCATTCGGTGCCGGGGATGCTCACGGATTGAGCCACGATGTCGCCGATGCGGTTATAATCCAGATTATCACCGCCGAAATCCGCTCCCCCTGAACCCGCAATCATCGGGGTCAATCCTACCTGACTGAGCGGCAGACCGTAGGCGAGGAAAATTTCATAGTACAGATCTTCGGAACCGGGATCGATAATGTTGTATTCGCGAATAGAGAGTTCGGGAAACAGAGACCGGTAGGAATTGAGGATTTCCCGCACCAGTTCGCAGTCCGGACAGCCTTCGCTGTAAAAGTAAAGCAGGGTGACAGCGGTGTCGCCATCCGCCGCGGGCGCGTCGGATGCAACGCCGTCTGTCGGAGTGTCGTCAATAAATGCGGTTCCCGCTCCAGCCTCTTCGTCTTCCGGTTCGGCCCGGTCTTCGGCATTGCGGCTGCGCCAGAGAGCGAGACGATCTTCGGCCCGCCAGAGTTCCTGCTGACTGAGCCAGTTGATGAGGGGGCGGTAGTCGGCACTCAGTCTCGGTACACGGGATTCAATGCCGTTCCAGATCATCCCCGCGTTTTCGGAAGGGTTTTCAAGGCGTGACAGAGCGGACAGCCAGGAAACATCCTCGGGAACCTGCCCCTGGCTGATGAGGGCACTACCGGCGGCAACTTGAATTTCCGGAACAGAGTCGTGCAGAAGCCGGGCAAGGTGTTCTTCGACATACGGGGTGAGACGGGGAGTGGGATTTCGTTCTGTGTGTGAGAAGGCAAGGTCGGGAAGAATGTTCCAGGTAAAAGTTTTGCTGTCTGTCCGTAAATACATCCACGGCAAAACAAAGCGGACACGGGTGGCGGAATCGCTGGCGACGCGGTCAATTTCTTCTTCGGTGAGGGGAGCGGACTGTCGGGCGCGGGCAATCCATGCCTGGGCGCGGAGTTCGGGGTGACGCAGGTTTTCGGTGTGGGCTTGCAGCGGTTCCAAAAATGCGGAGTGGCGGTGGTGGGCGGCGAGAATTAACGCCAGTGACAACCGGGCGAAATCGATATCTGTATCCGTGCTTTCGGTTGCCAGCCCGCGAAGTATGTAGGGACGCACTTCGCGGAGCGGGCGTTCGCGGAATTGTTGATGGAGCTGATGACGGTTCCAGGGCACATCGCGGGGGCGGAGCGTGCTTGAATCATCATAAATCAGAGAAAGTAAGCCGGAACTGAAATCACGGGAGGCCATCTGCAGCAGGGCGGCGGAACGCACAGAGTCGCGGGGATCGTCAAGCAGTTCACGGGCGGCCTGCAGGATGAGTTGATCATGTCCGGGACGGGTCAGCAGGCGGCTCAGATCCTCTTCGGGGTGGGTGTCGGCATGGGCGAGCAGGTGCGGGAGCGCCTCGTCGTTTCCCATTTCCACCAGCAGACGGGAAGAAACGTGGCGGAGCGTTTCGTCTTCGGTGCTCCGGAAAATTTCCAGGACACGGTCTTGCAGAGAAACCCCGTATTCAGAGGAGGGTGCGGACCTGGAAGGCTCCTCGAAGGCTCCCAGAAGATCGTCGAGCGCGGAGGCTTCAGGTTCGGGGTCGGTGGTTTCATCGTCACCAAATGCACCGAGCAAGTCATCAAGCACGGGGTCGGAGGGGGCGTCGGATGCGGCAGAGCTTTGGAGGAGCCCCCCGAGCAGGCTGGAGATGCCGCCGCTCCGAGTGCCGGATTGACGGGGCAGGCGGACGTTGTCGATGAGGGCGATGCGTTGGTTGTCGTCGGCCTGACCGAGAGCACGGACGAGGTGGGCCTCCGCCTCGCGGCGCTCGCGGCCTTCGGCGGAGAGCCCATGGCGGGCCAGCAGGCGGACGGCGGCGGCGCGAACATCGGGGTCGGTATGTTCGGCCAACTGAAGTCCGGTGCGGATGCGGGAAGCGACACAGCTTTCCACAATGCCGAGGATGGTGACGAGATCATCGTGACTGTGATCGGTCAGGCTTTCAAAAAAGGCATCGGGCAGCTCCACGCGGCTGTCGCAGGCGATGCGGAGTAAAGCGGTATGATATTCGGGAAATTCGTCCCACCAGTTTTCGAGCATGCGGGTGCGCTGCTGCGAGTTTTCGGCCAGGCCCAGCGCGGTCTGTAGAATGATGGTCCGGGCAAAGGGGTCGGGGTCGCGGGCGTGTTCGAGGAGGGTGGCAAGGCTCTCGCGTGAACGGGTGCCGCCGAGGGTGCGGGCGACCTCGGCCCTCACACGCCAGCGCGGGTCCTCCAGCAATTCGGTGACTGCGGGAATAAGCGAGGGGTGATGGCCCTCGCGAACCGCGTTGAGGGCTCCCAGGATGCGCTCCTCGTGGTCGAACTCAAGCTGGGTTTTGAGCCAGTCACTGACAGCGGTGTTTTCGCGGGTGGAGTCCGTGGCGTGGCGGAGATTGCGCATGGCGGTGACGGCGACGTCCATGCTGCTTTCGGTTTCGAGGTGAGCCAGAACACGCGGAAGAACCTCCGGTCTGCCCCGGCGGATCAGACCCTCAATCACGGCCTCACGGACGAGGATGTCGGGATCATCGATAAAGGTCAGCAGTACAGGGGCGGCTTCGGGTCCGATTTCGCGGAGGCTGCGCAGCAGATTCAGCCGAGTTTCCCGCGGGGCATGACGCAGTCGGCGGGCGGTGGTGGACGGATCGGCCCAGCCCAGGCGGGTAAGTTTGAGAGAAAGAATGACCTCCTCCAGGCGTTCGCGTTGCTCGCCGGAAAAGTCCTCGTCCTCAAGGCGGGTGAGCAGATGCGGGAGCACGGCGGGGCCGGCGAGTTCGAGGGTGCGCATGGCGCGGTTGGCGCGTTCGGGAAGTTCGGCACTCAAATCCTCGACGGCCTCGTCGAGCTGTTCGCGGCTGAGACGGGCGTAGCGGGCGCGGGGGGAGGGCATCTCGGGGTCATCCTCAAGCCAGGTCCGCCAGCGGACGATCGAGGCGCGGTTGTCCTCCTTTGACGGATTGGCCCAGGGGTCGAATCCGCGGGCGGTGCCTGCGAGTTCCTCCAGACGTTCGAGGGCACCCAGACGGACCACGAGCCGGGAATGCTCCAGCAGTTCGACCCACAGGTTCACCGGCATCGGATCCAGATTGCGGAGGGCCTCGCGGATATGTCCGCCCGGATCCTGGTCGGGAAGGCGGGAGACCGCTTCAGCCAGCAGCTCCGGGGACGGTTCCTCTTCGGTCAGGCGTCTGAGGAGTCCGGCGTTGCGGGCCGAGACGGGCATTTCGCCGGGGGTGAGAAGCTGTTCCAGCACGGCGGCGAGATCTTCGGAGGAAAGAAAACCCGAGACACGGAAAAGTTCGCGGCCGTTGGCGTCCATCCAAACCAGGGTGGGCACGCTGCGGATGCCCCGGTGCATGGCGGGGCCGGGATTGCGGTCGGTATTGATTTCGACCAGGGTGAAGCGGCGCAGCGCGGAGCGAAGACCGGGATCCGCGAGAACCTCTTCTTTCAAACGGCGGCACCAGGAGCAGGTGGGGGTACTGAAAAGTGCCATGACCTGCTGTCCGCTCGCGCGGGCTCTCATCAACCCGGTGTCGAGGTTGTCGGTCCAGACCAGATCGGAGAGTTCAATGTCGGGCGAGGAGATTAATCCGACCTCGGGGAGGGTGTCAAACAGTTCCTGTGGAACGCGGTCGGGGCGGAAGGCGGGGGGGGCGGCGGCCAGAGGAAGGGCCGTCAGCCAGAGCAGAACATGGCGTTTAAGCAGCGTCATTTCAGTAGAGGAGCGCGTACACAAGGGTATTGACGACGATTTCGGAGGCGTTGCGGATTTCGTTGCCGCCACAGCAGCAGCAGCCGTCCACGCGGGCGCTGTCGTTCAGGCCTTCTGGAGAAAAGACGACAACGAGTTTGCCGTTGCGTTCGAGTCCGGCGATGCGAACCTCGGGACCGGGATTGGTGAGTTCGACGGATTCGATATCATACACCGTGCGCCAGAGCGGGTGACTCATATCGATGGGCGAAAGACGGGTGTCGTCGTCGAACAGCGTGTTGATTTCCCGCTGAAAGGCCTCGGTCCATGCTTTGCTGCTGCAGCCGGAGGAGGCGAGGAGGAAGCCTCCGCGGTCGAGATAGCGGCGGAGGTTTTCGCGCTCGCCGGGCGAAAAGAAAAAATCCTTTTCGCCGGTCATCATCACAAACGGGTAATTGAACAGTTCGTTGGAGTCGAGTTTGACGCTGGTGAAGCGGCGGGCGACGGGGATTCCGGTTTCGCGCTGGGCCAGGCTGAGGAACTCATCACTGAAACAGCGGGAGGTGTGGGTGCCGGCGAAGATGAGGTTGGCGGCCTGGATGACCCCGTCTTTTTCCTCCCCCGCTTGGAGTGTGGCGGGGAGAAGAAGCGCGATGGTCAGTATCTGGATGATGGGGATACGTGTTTTCATGGGCGTGCGGGGGTCGGGGGTTAAAAATCGAAAAAGCGGCGGATGGCGTCACGGTAGCGGGGCGGGGCGAGGTGGATGCGGATTTCACCGGCGGACATGTCTTCGGATTCGGTTTCGACCTCGGAACCGCGGATTTCCCGGATACGCTGCGCGCCGCCGACACCGGTTCCGAAGGCCTGACCGTCCGCCTCGCCGCCGCGGGGAAGGTCGAGGTTCATGCGGTTGGGTCCCAACAGGGGAACCGAGAGGGCGGAGGAGCCGCTGACCGAGTAGCCGTCGTCGGAAAATCCGCCGGGTCCGCCGCCCCCGCCGCCGGGACGGTCACCCAGGCCGTGGCGGAGTGCGCGGAGGAGTTGATCGAGGGAATTGTTGAGGGGCGTGGAGCCCGCGCCCGGACGGTTTCCGCCGCCGCGGCAGAGTTGACCGAAGTTGTTGTCGCCGCCGCCTCCGGAGCCGTCGCTGTCATCGTCATCGGGCGGGGGATTGCGGAGCGCGTCGAGGGCGGCGCGGGAGAACTGCCAGGCCTGGCGGTGGGCTTCGTTGAGCGCGGAGTCGGCGGCACCGCGCATGTATTCGGCGGCATTGGAGGCATCGAGTCCTTGAAGCATCTCTTCGACCTCCTCGCGCAGGGCCTGCAGGTGATCGGGGAGGTCCCCGGCCCGCTCGCGGGTGCTGGAAATCCAGCGTTGCAGATCCTCCAGAAGCGCGTTCTGCATTTCGTGGAGACGGCGGAGGATGTCGCGCTCTTCGGCGGGGAGACTGAAGGCATAGCGGGCGAATTCGCGTTCGAGGCGCTCCTGCCGCTGGATGAGGCGCTGAAAGGCCGTGGTCTGTTCCATGAGCGCACCGAGTTTCAGGAAGTCTTCCTGTTCCTCTTGCGATTGGGCATAGGTATCGCGCTGTTCGATAAAAGCGGCACCCATTTGTTCGATGAGGAGATCAAGATTCGGTTCTCGGTGAGAGAGGGCCTCCATTTGTTCGGCCTGGTTGGTGAAGTGTTCGCGGAGCTGGGCGACGCCGGGGGCGGCGGACTGTTCGAGATCGAAGATAGGAAAATCCTCTTCGAGGGCGGCGAAGGCGCGCTCCGCGCGGCGGAGGACTTCGGCGGCTTCGGCCAGGGCGGCGTCCACTTCGTCGATATCGGGATCACCCGCGAGGCGTTCGTGAAGGGTTTGGTAGGCTTCGGCGACTTCGCGGAGCACGGCGGCGCGGAGGGCGAAGCGGCGGCGGAAGCCTTCGAGCTGTTCGCGGGTGCGCAGGTGCTCGGCGTACTCCTCGGGGGTGATGATTTGCACGCGGACCATTTCGGAGACGCCGATACCGGGGCGTTCGGGACGGTGGTCGCGGGCTTCGAGATAGAGTTCGAGTTCCTGACCCGGTTCGGCCCCGAGGGCGGAGAGATCCATTTCGGTTTCGACGGTTCGGCGGCGGACGGGTTCGCCCTCCCAAAGCCGCGCGGGGCGGTCGATAAACCCGGACATGCCGCGAACGAGGGTGAGGCGGGTGACGCCGATGTCGTCGCTGCCGTGGCCTTCGATGTTCAGTTGGGTGTCGGGGGTGGCCAGGGCGAAACGCGGGGGATGGGTGATCACCGCAAGCGGGGACTGATCGGCGAGGGCGCGCTGGGAACCGGCGAGGGGGGCGGCGAGCTGCTGGCCGCGGACATCGCGGACCTGCACGCTGATTTCGGCGCTTTCCTCCAGGGTCCAGCGGAATTCGGCCCAGCCTTCGGGGCGGATGTTGGCGCGCACGCGCCGGGTGCCGGTGGAGGGGGTGAGAGTGACTTCGCCGCCTTCGAGGGGACGGTTGCTTTGTACGGCCAGGCGCAGTTCGGAGCCGGTGAGGGCTTCGATCCCGCGTTCGCCGAAGGCGAAGGCGCGGTCTGAAAATCCGCTGTATTCGGGCGGGATCAACTGAACGCGGGCGGCGGTGACGCGCGGGAGGGTTTGTACGTCGACGGTGCGCCAGGGGCTGACGACGCGGCCGATGGCGAAGCGGTATTCGACAGGGCGGGTGACCTGTTCGAGGCGCTGGGAGAAGACGTTGTCCGGTTCGCGGAAGCAGCCGGCCTCGCGTTCGACTCCGTCGATGCGGGTGCGGAGCATCACCGGCCGGTCGGGCGTGCCGTTGTGGATGCGGACGCCGACCTGGATGTCGCCGCCGTAGACCACTTCGGGGGCGTCGGGAAGAAATTCGAATTTGAGCGGAGTCCAGGGAGCGATATCCTCGCCGGGGGCGAGAATGCGGGCGCGGACGATTTCGATGATGTCGCGGTGTTGTTGGGCCAGGCTCCAGAAGGTGAGACCCATCAGGAGGGCGGCGCTTGCGAAAAGCAGGATCTGTTTACCGGGGAGACAGGCGCGGGCGGGTGTGGCCCGGAGGACGTCGAGGCCTTCGCGGACGGCCTGATCGCGCATGGCACTGTGGAGCGGCTCGGGGTTTGGGGGCTGGGTGGCTAGGTCGAGCGCGCAGGAAAGGGTGCGGCGTTTGTCTCTTCGGTGGCGGTCCAACTTGAGAGCCAGCGCGGCCGGGAAATCGGGCAGGGGCAGACCGAAGAGGGCGAGGCCGAGGGTGAGGGCGGGCAGGAGGAGATTCCAGGTGCGGCGGGGGACGGCGGGCAGGGCCAGGATGGCATCGGCATAGACATACAGGGCGAGCAGGGGGAGGCCGAAGACGAGAATGCGGAGCAACAGCAGCAGGGCGGTGGTGGCGGCCTGAAATGCAGCGCGGCGGCGGAGGGCGGCGGTGAGGGCGCGGGCGGTGTGCATCAGATCAGCCCCTTTCTGCGGCGGAGACCCCATTCGAGGGCGGGGAGGGCGATGAAGAGGATGAGAAGCCCGGCGCGGGACCAGCGGGGATGCCAGATGTCTTCTCCGGCGGGGGCGGCGGGATCGTCTTGAAGCGGAGCGAAGGCGAGGGCGGCCTCGCTGGCGGTGAGCCACTGTCCGCCGCTTTGTTCGACGAAGCTGCGGAGGGGTTCGTCCTGCGGATCGGTTTGATCGGTTTCGCCGGGAGGAGCGGGAATGCGCAGAGGACGTGGGCTGTCGGCAGCGGCCTCCTCGTCACCTTCGAGCACGGTGAGCAGGAACAGTCCGGGGGCGGGCGGGGTCCAGCGGCCCGCGAGTTCGCCGTCGGGTCCGGAGGGATAGAGGACGGCCTCCTGCGGGGGATGGTCATCGGATTCGATGCGCACGCGGGGCGGCCGTTCTGCGGGCGTTTCGCGGGGCAGGCGGCGTTCGGCGAGGAGGCGGATGTCCTGTCCGGGGGCGGGATCGCGGGTGTCCCAGTCGAGACTCCAGGTGCGGCCTGGCTGAAAGCGGGAGGCGTGGGTGGTCCAGAGCAGGACCTGGGTCCAGAAGTCGCCGTACCAGCGGTCGTCGGTGACGGCATCGGCCTGGAAATCCCAGTGCCACATGCCTTCGCCGTTGAGGAGGAGGATCTGACCGTTGCCGAAGGGGCGGCGGACCATGACGGGCCAGGCATCGCCGTCGCGGGGGGGACGGGCTTCGAGGAGAATGGAGGCGAGGCCGTCGGTGAGGCGGAGATCGCGGAGGCCGCGGAGGGGAGGGAGTTGCTGCCAGACATCGGAGGCGGGGCCGGGGAGGAGGTCGCCGAAGAGGCCGAGGTTGGCGCCGGTGCGGGTGGGGCGGGCGAGGTGTTCGTCGGAGCGGGCTTCGCGCCATTCGACCGGGAAGAGGGATTCGAGGGCGGGGCGGGAGGCGGTGACGGGGCGGCCGCGGGTGGCGATGAGGACGCCGCCGTGATCGCGGACGAAGCGGTGGAGGGAGGCGGTGGCGGCGGGATTGAAGAAGGGTTCCATGCCGCGGCCGAGGAGGATGAGATCGAAATCGCGGAAGTCGTTGTCTTCGCCGGGGAGGCGGGCGCGGTCCACGGCCTGCGGTGCGGCGCCTTCGGGGCCGACGAGGAAGTAGCGCTCCTCGGAGAGGCGGTGGAGGGTGGTGAGTTCCACCCCCTTGCGGCTGCGGAACCACTGGGCGAGAAATTTGCTGTCCCAGTGGGGGGTGCCTTCGAGGAGGAGCACGCGCAGGTGAATGTCCACCGCGTTGACGTGGATGTTGTGGCGGGCGGCTTCGTCCTCCTCCGGATCGGCGGGATCGAGTTCCAGGCGGTAGGCGTGCACGCCGGAGGGGAGTTCGGGGGTGTGGAGGGTGAAGGGGACTTCGCTGTTTTCGGGGAGATCGAGCAGGGTTTCGGCCACGGTTTCGCCGTCGGCATCAAGCAGACGCAGGGGCAGGCGGAGGGCGGGATGATGGCGGGAAACAACGGTGCCGCGCACGGCGCGTTCGGATCCGGCGGTGACGGTGAGGAGATCCTGGTGGGGGCGGAGGAGCAGTTCGGGCGTTTCGAGAGGCTGGCCGATGCGGACGGCGGAGACGGGAATGCGGCTGGCGCGGGCGCGGACCGCGAGGGCGTCGAGTTCTTCGTTCACGGGAACGGTGGGAATGCCGTCGGTGAGAATAAACAGGCCGCGGGCGGGGTCGGGATGGCTCTGGGCGCGGTCGAGGGCTCCGCGGAGAGCGGTGACGAAATCGGTGCCGGTGCCGGCGGCACGGAGGGTGGCGAGGTCATCGGGGGTGACTTCGCGGTCGAGGGTATCGGCAAAGGGGAGGACGCGGACGCGGGTGCGGGGTTCGTCGGGCAGGTCGCGGATACGGTCGAGCGCGGTTTGAAAGCGGTCGGGTCCGCCGCTGTGTTCGGGAAAGGTCATGGAGGCGCTGCGGTCGAGCAGAATCCAGGCGTTGCCGTCGCGGTCGGCGTCGAGGGGACGGAATTCGCCGGGGTTGAGCAGAATCAGTCCCATGCAGAGGAGGGTGGCGAGGCGGAGCAGGGGGGACATGCGCCGCCAGGGATTGGGGAGGGGTTTGGCGGCGCGGATGGCTGCAAAAACAAGGCCGATGCCGAGGACGAGCATCAGGGGGATGAGGGTTTCGAGAGGAAGCAGCGGGTTCATGTGCGCACCGTCCTCAAGGTTACCAGTTGTTCGAGCAGGATAAAGACAAAAGCCAGGGCAAGGAGCAGGGGCCAGAGGGGACGGCCTTCGCGGAGGGGGGTGAGATCGGCGGCGCGGGTCATGAGGGCGGAACCTTCGCTTTCCAGTTCCTCAGGCGGGAGTGCGGTGAGATCGGACTCGGCGGCGGGGAGATTGACGGCACGGAGTTGCAGGGTTTCGCCGGTGTCGGCGTTGCGGTAGCGGTAGAGGCCGGGGGGAAGTGGATCGCGGGCGCGGATGGTGTGGTCGCCGATGTCGAGGGGCCAGTGGGTGCCCTGGCTGTCGAGGAGTTCGGGATGCGCAGCGGGGAGATGGGCGCGGGAGACGGCGAGATGATCGCCAGCATCGGCGGGGGCGGGATAGCGGGCGGGGCGGGAGCCGAAGAGCCATTCGCCGAAGAGGGGAATCCATTCGGTCTGGGCGGCGAGGGTGCTGTGGCGGAAATCGAGGGAGAGGCTCCAGAGGAAGAGGGTGGGGTGATCGCGGTGACGGAGCCAGACGGGTTCGCCGCTTTCGAGGAGCAGCAGGGGGGTGTGGGTGTCGGGCAGGGGCTGGAGGGGCGCGTGGCGGTGGACGAGGCCGCGGGCGGGGGAGCCGTGGCGGCCGTCGCGGAAGAGGCGGAGGGTATCGGGCCAGGGTTCGGGCACGGCGAGTCCGGAAGGGGGATCGAGGCGGGTTTCGGGTCCGGGGGCGCGTTCGAGACCAAGCCAGGCGTTGGCGGCGTCGTTGGGGGTGCCGGGGCGGATCATGAGGAGGCCGCCGCGTTCGGTGAAGGCGCGGAGGCGGTCGGTGCGGTTTCCGTCCCAGCCGCTGATGAGGAGGACGTCGAGGGTGTCGGAGAGGTCGTCAAGGCGTTCGAGGCGGGTGGTGCTGACTTCGGGGAAGGCATTCAGGCTGCGGAGCCAGAGCTCTGCGGTTTCGTCGGTTCCGTGTACGGCGGCGCGGATGCTGGACTGAAGGTGGAGGGCGGCGCGGCGGAGGTCGTCGGCGGGAAAGCGGTCGGCGTCGAGTTCGGCGGTGACGGGAACGCCGCCGGGGTCTTCGAGGCGGAGGACATCGGTGACGACGGCGGAGCCGCGGGCGGGGAGGTCGACGGTGTGCTGTTCGATGCGTTCGCCGACGCGGAGGGTGAGGGTGCGGCGTTCGGGGGTGTCGGCGAAGTTTTCGATGTCGGCTTCCACGGTGAAGTCCTGACCGGCGACGGGGGCGGGGGGAATGACGCGGAGGCCGGTGACGGCCTGGTTGGGGATGGTTTCCTCGGCGACGGGGAGGAGGCGGACGGTGACGCCGTCGGGCACCTGAAGGCGGCCGGGTGTCCAAGTGCCGGGCTGAAAGTCGGAGAGGAGAATGATCTCGCGGGGGCCGGGGAGGTCGCGGAGCTGGGTGGCGGCGAGTTGAAAGGCTTCGTGGAGGGAACCGCCTTCGAGGGTGGCGGGGCGGCGGCGGATTTCGTCGATAAGATGACGTTTGTTGACGCCGGGTTCAGGGTAGAGGGGTTCGGGGAGGGCGCGGACGCGGATGACGTTGGCGCGGTCGCGGGCGGAGAGGCCGCGGAGGATGTCGGCGGCTTCGGTGGTGGCGCGGGCGTAGCGGGACTGGGCGCCTTCGCCGGCGCGCATGCTGGCGGTGGCGTCGAGGACGATGACGACGGCGCGGCCGTGGGTTTCGAGGCCGGCGGGGGGGCGTTCGCTGTAGTGGCGGGGTTGGAGGAAGACGCCGAGAATGGCGAGGGTCCAGAGGGTGCGGAGCAGGAGGAGGAGCCAGTGGCGGGGGCGTTTGACGCGGGCGTTGTCGCGCTGGGTGCGTTCGAGCAGCATGAGGGAGGGGAAGCCGAGCGGGCGGGGGCGGGGCCGGGCCATGAGGTGCAGCAGCAGGGGGAGGGCGGCGAGCGGGAGGAGGGGGAGCAGGCCGGGGTTGTCGAATCCGAGGCTCATGTGATGAGGCCCTCCAGGGCGCGGAGGACGGGCTGGCGGGTGTGAATGACTTTGTAGGCGGCGCCGGACCGCATGGCGAGTTCGCGGAGGGCGCGCTGGTGGTCTTCGAGCACGGTGCGGTAGCGGGTGCGGAGTTCGCGGGGGTCGGCGCGGAGTTTGAGGCCGGTTTCGAGATCGCGGAAGGCGATGAGTTCGCCCTCGGGGAGGTCGCGTTCGGCGGGGGCGAGGACCTGGAGGAGATGGAGGTCGATCCCTTTATGAATGAAGGGATTGAGGGCGGAAAAGAGGTCGGCGGGGGGGCAGTAGAAATCGGAAATGAGGAGGAGGGTGCAACGGCGGTTGAGGAGGGTGTTGAGGTGGCGGAGGGAGGCGGGGAGGTCGGTTGCTCCGGCGGGGGTGGTTTCGTCGAGGGTGTGGAGGAGGTGGTTGATGTGGCGGGCACTGCCGGCGGGGGGATGCCAGCGGTGTTCGCCGTCGCGGCTGAGGAGAAGTCCTGCCTGGTCCTGGCTTTGGTGGACGGTGTGAACGAGGCAGGCGGCGGCCCGGGCGGCGAAACGGTGTTTGGTGGGGGCGTCGCCGTAGTTCATGGAGGCGCTGGCGTCGAGGAGGATGACGCAGCCGGTCTGGGATTCCTGCTCGTAGGTGCGGAGGACGTGGCGGTCGCTGCGGGCGTACACGCGCCAGTCGACGCGGGCGGGGTCATCGCCGGGGGCGTAGGCGCGGTAGTCGCGGAATTCGGTGGAGGAGCCGCGGGCCGGCGAACTGTGGCGCCCGGCATGCTGTCCCTCCACCCGGGTGCGGGGGGCAAACCGGGCTTTTTCGAGTTCGCGAAGCAGCTCCGGGGTGAGGAGGCGGGGAGTGGCCATGGGGCGGGGCGGGGATCAGTCGAGCCGCTTGAGCAGGGTAGCGATGATGGCTTCGACGTCGACGCCTTCTCCGACGGCATTGTAGTTGGGCACGATGCGGTGGCGGAGGACGGGGCCGGCCACGGCGTGGAGTTCCTCGGCGGTGGCGGTGGATTTTCCGCGGAGGAGGGCGAGGGCGCGTGCGGCGCGGGCGAGGTTCTGGGAGGCGCGGGGACCGGCGCCCCAGGCGACGTAGTGTTTGACGTAGTCGTCGGCGGTCTCGGATCCGGGCCGGGTGGCGTGCACGAGGTTGATGATCATGTCGAGCACCTGGTCGGGCAGCGGGGCGGCGGCCGCGGCGGCTTGCAGGGCTTCGAGTTCGCCGGGTTTGAGCAGGGCATCGACCTTCGCGTTTTGCCCGCCGAGGGTCTGCTTCACGATCTGCTTTTCCTGCTCGCGGGAGGGGTAGCGGATATTGAGGCTGTAGAGGAAGCGGTCGAGCTGGGCCTCGGGCAGGGGGTAGGTGCCTTCCTGTTCGATGGGGTTCCGGGTGGCGAAGACGATGAAGGGGCTGGGGAGCTCGAGGGTCTTTCCGGCGACGGTGACCTGCTTTTCCTGCATGGCTTCGAGGAGGGCGGACTGGGTTTTGGGCGGGGTCCGGTTGATTTCGTCGGCGAGGATGAGGTTGGCGAACACGGGGCCGTGCACAAACTCGAATTCGCGGCGGAGGCCGTCGGTGTGGGTTTGCAGGATTTCGCTGCCGAGGATGTCGGTAGGCATCAGGTCGGGGGTGAACTGAATGCGGTGAAAGCTGAGACCGAGAATCCTGCCGAGGGTATTGATGAGCAGGGTTTTGGCGAGTCCGGGCACGCCCACGAGGAGGGTGTGTCCGTTGCACAGCAGGCAGGTGAGGAGTTCCTCGACGATTTCGTCCTGACCGACAATGACGCGGCCGATTTCAGTGCGGATGTTCTGCAGGGTTTCGCGGACCTGCTCCCAGTCCGGGACGGGTGTGGGAGTGGGAGTGGGGGTGGTGCTCATGGTTCGGTGGTCTCCTGCGGGGTGCCGATATACTGAATAGCGAGGACGGACTGGACGCCGAATGGAAGGGTTTCCGCTTCCAGCCAGACGTTGATTTGTTCGGACAGGGATTTCCCGCCGTGGCCGGCCTGAAGGCCCATCATCAGAAGCAGGTCATCTGTTTCCTCCTCTTCATCCGGGGCATCCAAAACGATGTCCTCGTCTGCGGAAAAAAGTTTTTGCGCCATTAATTGGTGGCCGTGCAGAATGATTTTCACCCCGGGTTTCTCGTTTTCGAGTAGTTCTCTCGGAAATACCACATTTTGTAGAGTGAGGCCGGGTTTAATGCCTCGTTCATGAAACATCAGCGAGCCTGTATGACCGTCACGCGCGAACTGCTGAGCAAGGGAGAGCAGTTCAATTATGTGATCCATGGTAAGCCTGTCGCCCTCGGCCGGAGCGGATTCGCCGAGGGAGAGCGTGTCCTCCTCCTGAAGTTCGATCACGATGCGGCGGGGATCGGCAAGTTGTTCCCACAGGGCCTGATTATCCCGGATGGCGGGACGCTGGAGGCGCTCCTGAATCCAGGCGATTTCGTTCAGGTCCATGGTTTGCAGCAGTTCCAGCGCGGCCTCCGCGTCGACACCCCGCAGAATATTGTTCATGACTTCGGCTCGCTCGGAGGGAACCTTGCCACTGTCGGGAAGGACCGAGTCCCAGTCCGGGTTTTTTCCGTCTAAAATATCACCGGCCAGTGCCAGGACCACAGGAACAAGGTTCGGATTGTTTCTTGGCGTGTCCTGGCGCAGAGTGGTGAAAAGTCGCACCCCGATTTCCTCGTCGGTATTGCCCAGCGCGATTACCCAGTAGGCCAGTTCAAACGCCCGGGTTTGGTCGGCCTGTTCCAATTGCGGGCGCCAGAGATCGGCGATGAGCAACGATGCCGCCGGGTCCAGGTCTTCTTCATCCGGGGAGTCTGGTTGAGCCCCGGTTTCAGGGTTCTCATAGTAAACGAAAGGATCTTCCTGCCCGTACCCGGTCATGGTCATCATGTCCGGATTTGCCGCGTAGTACATCATGTTGTGAAAGAAGTAGCCCAGCATCTGGCGCTGAGACTGATTATGGATTTCCCCGTAGCGTTCGAGAAAGGCACGCTGCATGCTTTCAGGATCCGAAATAATCTTTTCGAAAACCAAAGGGTCGTCACCGAAATTGATGTTTCCGGCGAGTATCTTGTCTATCAGGCTGTCAAAGCTCTCCAGAACCTCCGCATCCCCGGCTGTGACATCTTCATCCCCTTTGGTAAGCTTGTTGACCTGTTCACGGATAATGCGTCCCTCCCAGCGGTCTCCATCCTCCAATTCCTCCGCAAAGCGTTCCTGAAGGATGGCGACCGCCTGTTCGCTAAACGCCTTGCCGTCTTCCCCCCGGCGGAGCGGCGCGGGAGAGATCACGTGCCCCAACTCATACAGATGCGCGGTCTGGATTTTTTCCAGGTAGAGCTCGCGGAACGTGTTCACATACTCTTCCCCTCCCTGAGCAAGCAGCGTGTATATCACCGCTTCATCCAGTTCATCCATGTCGGGGGTGTGTTCAAAGTAAACCTCCGCGATTTCGAGACGGCTTTTGCCTTGAATGATTCCATAAAAATCCCGCGCGGCTTCGCGGAGTTCTTCGCCGCTCAAGTCTTCAAAATCCTCGCTGTTCACGGCAATGAGCATTTGATCCGCCAGTTCACCCACTCTGATGGGCCTGGAAAATGCGCGGCGCAGTTCGTGCAGTTCACGTTCTTGGCGCGAGCCGGAGAAGGAGCGGGACTGCCGGATCTGGGAGCTGTCCACCGGAAGCACGCGGGTGTTTTCCGAAAGGGCCAGCAGCACCGGAAAGGTCTCGGGGCCGAGTTGCTGGATAAGGCGGATAATTTGCGTGCCGGTTTTACTGTCCGCTCCGTACATTTTCAATTCGTCCAGCGACTGACTCGCCGGACGCAGCAGCCAGTTCACTTCCCCGCTGATCCTTTGCAGAAAGGTCAAATCGTCCATGTCCGCCAACAGGTTGTAGAGACGGGACTGAGGTTCATCGAGACCCTCCGGATCCCCGGGCGGGTTACTCACATACTCCCGCCATTCGCTCACCGCCTCCTCCGCAATCCCGGCGGAGAGCCAGGAGTCGCGGTGACGGTTGATCATGTCCTCCACTTTGTCTGCAAACGCCTCCAAATCCCGGTCGCGGAGATAGTCCTGAAATAGATCATTGTAATTGAGATCCTGAACCGCGCTCAGTGCCGCCAGCAGTGTTTCACGGCGGCCAACGGTTTCAAACAGATGGGCCGCGAGCTGATTGGCCGCGTCGGTGTGGCCGGTTTGATGCAGGCGGACCGCCAGCAGCATGTGATTTCCGGTTTCCATTGCGGACGTGCTGGTGCTGAAATTTCTTTCCCGATGATTGATCCAGCGTTCAAATAAACGGTGCGTGTCCTGCACCAAATCCGCCGGTTGAATACTCACCGCGCCTTCCCTGGCGTCGCGCGCGGCCCCGATCCCGCCGCCGAGATGAACCGGTCCCTCCCACATGCGGTTTCCTCTGAGTAAACGAATTTCGTCGTCCTCCTCCCAGAACCATCCGGAATAACTTCCCTGATGCGAAGAAGAATAGAAAAAATGTGATGAGGCATCCTCTAAATCCCGTATGAAACGTACCGGACGCGCCTCCTCCGGAACCGGAACCAATCCGGCGCGCTCGAACACGGCGAACCCGGCGGAATTATCGGGGGCATCCTCCACCAGAACCGGAAAATCCGCCCGTAGATAACTCATGGTTAATGCAAAACACAGCAAGCGGAAGAGCACGGCAGGGGTAATTCGATTCATGGAGTCTCCGGGTGGAATTGTAAGAAACACTAAGTTTCTGTATCGTATATAATAAAAGATCAAGTCCTAACAGGCTTTTCCGACTCCCGGCTGACAAAGGCGAGCACCAGCGTGAAAAAGCAGATCACCAGATTGAACAGGGGGATTTGCAGGTCCGGCGGCAGGCTGTAGACCATGGTCACGGCGGGAATCCAGGTCATCCACACACTGATCATCACCGACCAGTAGCGGCGCACAAAACCGCTTTTGTAGGCGGCCCAGGCCCGGGACCAGGAAAAATCATGATCCTTCCACGTGTAGAAGAACAAAGACACCGGGGTGGCGTAGATCAGGTTATAGGGCCCCTGGTCCACCAGTACTTTTTTGAACAGGGTGAAGGGGTCATTGCCGTCACCGAACCAATGACCCTGCAGACGGTAGAGCGTGTCCACCATTAGTCCCTGCACCGCCCAGTACAGCAGAAAAAACACGCCCTGCGCCGGCACCTGTCCCCGGGGAATTCGCCCCCGGTGCCACAGGACCAGCCACGAAACCAGTCCGCCGGAAACCGCAGTGGACAGTGCGGAAAAGGTATAGCCGTTCCGGGCTCTCCGTTCGCCAATCGCCTCAAACACGCTCCGGGTTTCCGGAACCAGAAAAAACAGTGCCAGAATGAATCCTGCGAACAACTGCAGCACAAACGCCGGGACGCGGTTGCGTTTGAACGCTTCAAGGCATAGATGAAAAACCGGGCTGGACATGGAATCAGGGGGTGAAAAAGGTTCGAATTCGCCGCTTCCGGTAATCCGGGGGAGTCAACAAGGCAATTCATTTCGTTTCCGAACGTCGGAAAATCAAGCGGGTCCTTTTCCGACGATCGGAGACTTGAAGTCGCGTCTGGTTTGGTAGATTGTTGACACAGAAAAATGTTCTCCTATGAAATTAGTATGAAACGTTTGGTTTTTCTTCTGGTTTGGGGCTTCTGCTCTCTGGTGACGGAAACGGTGCAGGCCGAAGTTCCTGATTGGTCGGGCGTATGGGAAACACAGTGGCGCAATGGCGGGGCGGTGGTGTATCTGAAGCAGGATGGAGA
>PXDP01000066.1 GCA_003565035.1 PVC group bacterium
GATGCCGGGATTTGTCCGGGAGGCTTTGGAAGGTCAGAGTCTCATGCAGGCGTATTGACAGAACCGGTCTTGTCTGTAGGGTGGGATATGCACCAAAACATGTACATGAAATCAGAATATCCACTATATATCGCGAACCGGGCGGAGACCCCGAATTTGGACTTGGAGGTGCTGGACAAATATTCGGGGGAGGTTGCCGCGCGGGTGCCGCTGGCGTCGCCGGACATGATTGATAAGGCGATTGCGGCATCCGTGAAGGCGGCGGTTTCGATGGCGGCGCTGAAACCGTATGAACGTCAGGCGGTGTTGCGGCATTGTGTGAAACGCTTCGAGGAGCGCTTCGATGAACTGGCGGAGTCGCTTTGCATCGAAGCGGGCAAACCGATCAAAGACAGTAAGGGGGAAGTCACCCGTCTGATCGACACCTTTCAGATCGCCTGCGACGAATCGGTGAAGGCCCAAGGCGAAATGTTGAATCTGGAAATCGGCGAGCGGACGAGTGGCTATCGCGGCTGGACGAAGCGGGTGCCGATTGGTCCCTGTTCGTTTATTTCTCCGTTTAATTTTCCGCTCAATCTCGCCGCCCACAAAATCGCCCCCGCCATCGCAGCGGGATGTCCTTTTGTGCTCAAACCGGCCAGCAAAACGCCGATTGGCGCCTTGCTGATTGGTGAGATCCTGGCCGAAACCGATTTGCCGGAGGGCGCGTTTTCAATTCTGCCCTGCAGTCGTGACGGCGCGGATTTGTTCACCACCGACGAGCGGCTGAAATTCCTGAGTTTCACCGGTTCGCCGGATGTGGGTTGGAAACTTAAAGAGAAGGCAGGTAAGAAAAAGGTGGTTCTTGAACTCGGCGGCAACGCCGCCTGCATCATCGACGAAGGTGTGGACATTGACGATGCTGTTCCCCGGGTGATAAAGGGGGCCTACTACCAATCCGGCCAAAGCTGCATTTCCGTGCAGCGGATTCTGGTGCATGAGGCGGTGGCTGAGGAATTTGAAACCAAGCTGTTGAAAGCAGTCCGGGACCTGAAATCGGGTGATCCCAAGGACGAGGACACCTTTATAGGCCCCATGATCTCCGAAGGCGAGGCGGAACGGGTGATGGCGTGGATCGAAGAAGCTAAAGAGGGTGGAGCCAAAGTCATCTGCGGCGGAACCCGCGAGGGGAATATGGTGGAGGCCACGCTGATGACAAACGTGCCGCGTGAAGCCAAACTGTACCGGGAGGAAGTGTTCGGTCCGGTGGCCCTGCTGGAAACGTTCCGTGATTTTGATGAGGCGATCAACCGGGTGAACGACAGCCGATTCGGGATTCATGCCGGGGTGTTCACGCCACGCATCGACCACGCGATGCAGGCCTGGGATCATATCGAAGCCGGCGGGGTGCTTATCAACGAGGTGCCCTCCTGGCGGGGGGACAACATGCCCTACGGCGGCATCAAGGACAGCGGACTCGGGCGCGAGGGCCTGAAATACGCCATCGAGGACATGACCGAGATCCGGACGCTGGTCATCCGGCACGCCTGAAATGGTTTCAGAGGGTCGGTATCCTGCGATCCTATCCGCCAATTCGAGCCATGAAACTGAGGTCTGGTGGTGAGGATACCGGGGGGTAGAAGGTAGAGGGAGACGTGTTGTTTGCGCAGGGGCGAGGACATGGCAAAGCAGGGTTATACCCCATAGAAGCAATAGGCTTTAGACGATAGGATATCTTCAAAGAACCCATCCTCTGCCCCGCAGCTCTACACCACAGGACACCCGCCATGAAGATCATCCAAAATCCGCTCCGCTTTTTATTCTCGCTTTGTCTGACCACAGGTCTGGCCCTGGCGGGGAATCCGGAACTCCCTGTCAATCTTAATTCCGCCGGAGATTTCGTGATTTTGGCGAAATCGGGCATCAGTACCGTGCCCCTGTCGGACATCACCGGCGACATGGGGGTCAGTCCTATCACCTCCACCGCTATTACCGGCTTTGCCCTGATCATGGACAGTTCGGGTGAATTTTCAACCTCGGCTCAGGTCGACGGGAGAATCTATGCGCCCGATTACATGAGCCCCACTCCCGTGAAGATGACGGCGGCCATTTCCGACATGGAAACCGCTTATACGGATGCGGCCGGTCGAACGATTCCCGACACGACCAATCTGGGGGCCATTTCCGGCGGTGACCGGGACATTGGCGGCCTTACCATCGCCCCCGGACTTCACAAATGGACCACCGGGGTTCAGGTCAGCACAAACGTCACGCTGGACGCGCTCGGTGATCCGGGTGCCGTGTTCATCTTTCAGATTGAAGGAGATCTGACGGTCGCCAGCGGTCAGCAGGTTGTTCTCTCGGGCGGCGCGCAGGCGGGAAACATCTTCTGGCAGGTTGCCGGCGGAACCGGAGCAACCATTGGCACCACTGCGCACTTTGAAGGCATTCTCCTCACGGCAACTTCCATCAATGTGCTCACCGGCGCCTCCTTCAACGGGAAACTTCTGGCGCAGACGGATGTGAACCTCCAGCAAAACAGCATTGTGGATGCCAATCCTTTGAACGCCATACACCCTGACGTATACGGCGGGGCCCGGCGGTAGTATCCTGGGGGTTTCCCCGCAGATCGTGAACGAGGGTGCCGACGGCACTCCGGTGACTCCCAGTCCGGAGCCCGGATTCAGCTTTGTCCAGTGGAGTGACGGCAGCACGGACAGTCCCCGCACCGACACCGACGTTCAGGAGGACATCACCGTGCAGGCCACCTTTGTGGCTGTTCCTCCCGGTTGCGGAATCCTGGTGACGCTGGGGGCTCTGACCGAAAATGATTTGTCGGGCGTTTTCGCGCCAAATGGCGAAGAGCCCGTCTACAGTGCTGTTTCCAGTGATCCCCTCATCATGACCGCTGCCATCACCGCGGAGGACCGCCTGCGCACCGAAGCCGTCGGGTTTGGAAATGTCACCATCACGGTACAGGCCACCTATCCGACCCAGCCGAATCAAGTGGTGGACTTTGATATCCTTGTGGTGGGACACCCCACCACCGTCAGTTCAGCATGGCCCCCGCACGAACTCTGGAATCCGCGATTTACCCAGGAATTCACGATTCGCAACGACGATCTCTGCGATGCCATCGGCATCCGTCTGCTGTTTAGCGATCTGGCTGACGGCATTGTGGTGGAAAATCAAACCGCTTTCGCCCCCGCCCCGGACGGACGCCCCGCCATTGAAGTGGCGTTAGATTTTGCACCGGGACAGACCCTCGATCTCACAGTAATCTATCTGGCCACCGGTGCTTTCCGTCCGGACCAACATCCCCCGGCGGTTGAAATTCAGTATATCCTCGCGGACATCCCCCCGGCAGCGGAGGGAGAAGGTGGACCCAATATCGACCGCATCGAGGTGATGCCGGACGGACGGGTGTTCCTGGAATTTACGAGCATACCCGGCAAGGTGTACCTCATTGATGTCATGAACAACTTCCCGACCGGCACCTGGCAGACCGTCGCTCTGGAACTGGTTGCGGGCAGCAACCGCACCCAGTGGATTGATCACGGCGCGCCGGCCACCCCGCCTGTCCAGGGTGCGCGTGTGTACCGTGTCCGAATGCAAACCCCCTGAACCCCGCCCATTATTTCCGATTCACTCCCAATTAAGGTCATCCCATGAAAACGCAACCTTCTCTCAACAACCGGTTTCTCGTTCCGGCTCTCTTCCTCCTCCTCCCGCTCTCCGGTGTCCGCGCCGACTGGTTTTTTGAGGCCGGTCCCTATTATCGCGGGCAAATGAAGATCTCCGTGGACGGGGGATCCCGCGCCGCGGACACGGGCGCGAACGCCGCCACGCCCGGCATCCGCGGGGGATTGCCCTCTTCCGGCGTTCCCGCGCTGAATGATGCCGGCGGCTCCGGGTTCCGCTCCTTCGACAACGGGTATGTGGGCCCCTCCGGATGGGTTTGGGCGCAAAACGCGGGAATTACGCAATTCTTCGGATATCAAACTGCGGATCAATACGATGCGGGAGCCGACACCCTGAGTTTCACGGGGACCACAAGCGGAACCGTCGGAAGTTCAACACGCACAAGCACCCGGGTGAGCAACGTGGGACCCTCCGGATGGAATGATTCCAAGCGCACCAACGGGATGGGGCTGATCGGAACGCTGGGCTATCGTCTGGGCGAGACGGACCCCGAAGAGGACGGGGAGGAAAAGACGCATGAATGGAGTCTGCTGTTCCGGTTCGGCTGGCTCGAAGGGATGGGCGCCACTTTCCGAAACCGATCCGCCCTCCGCCAGGAGGTTGTCCGAAGGAGCGAAACCAATACAGCCTCAAGTTCAGCGAGCTACCGGTACACCTATGACACGCTGGGCAATCCGTTCTTTCCCACTGCTCCCTACGCGATGACGGATCCCGGCGGCGTTGGCCCGCTGATTGCCGACACCCCGCAATCCATCGACCTCATTTCCCGCACTGACAGCCTTTCTCCATCCGGTGCCCGTACGGCTCTCTCCGGTGCCACCAGTTTTGTGGATTTGGATCTGGATGTGCGGGCCTTTACCCTTCAGGCCGGTCCCCGCTGGTTGTATTGTCCGGAAGCCGCTGTCTCCCTTTACCTTCAACCCGCTGTGACCCTGAATCTCATCGACGCCACCGCACACCGGACCGAAACCTTTCGCGACGACAACGGCCGCCGGATCGCCTCCTGGCACGACCGTGCGGACGACCAGGCCTGGCGCTGGGGCGGCGGCATTCAGTTCGGCGCCCGGGTCACGCTCTCGGACCATTGGTATCTGAACGGTTCCGGCGGGTATGAGTGGGTTCGTTCCGCGAATCTGGACGTGGGGCCCGACCGGGTTCGCATCGACATCTCCGGCTATCAGCTCGAACTCGCCCTCGGCCGCAGTTTTTAATCCACCCCGCCTGGCTTGTCCTGCCCTTTATACATAAATCCTACTGGGCAATACTCGTACATTAGAATCTTCCAGAGGAAGATGATATAAAAATCCAGTATCCAACATTCAACTTCCAATGTCCAATTTTGAAGGCGGAGGGGAGCGGCCGTCGCCGGCCGCTGTGCCAATC
>PXDP01000257.1 GCA_003565035.1 PVC group bacterium
AAAACCCCTGTAAAAACAGGGGTTTTAAAAGGGGGGGGAGGATAAGGGGGGGTAACGAGTCTCTGTGTAATGGCACTAACTTAAGGGGGTATTCACAGCCCCGGAGGGGCTAACGCGGTCAGCCCGGGGTCAGCGACGGAGGAGCGCAGCCCCGGAAATCTATGCGTAAATAAATGGGGGCCCCGAAGGGGTCCGGGCGATACGGAGAATCGAGGCGGAACCCATGGCACACACTCGTCCGCACCCCTTCGGGGCGCACGAATGTTATCCGATATTTCCCCGGGGCTTCAGTCGTGCCTCCTTTGCCCCGGGCTGACCGCGTCGCCCCCTCCGGGGGCATTATATTCTGGATACAAAATGTGAAATGCCCCTTAAGTTAGTGCCATTCGAGTCTCTGTGATGTTCAGGCAAGGGCAAAGGAGGGCCTTAGCGGGGGGGGGATGGTCTTTTGTCAATCCGGTTAGATATACACCTTTCCCGCGTGCGCGATGTTTAAGGCAACCTCGTCTGCCTGGAGCAATTCAATAATCAGCGCAGACAAAAACCGTTGATGGGTTTAACCTCACCCCCCACTCATTTTCTTTGGGCAGAATCTCTGACTGAAAAACGGATTCATAAAAAGGACGTTCATATTCATCCAGGCTCATTCCTTGAAACAAAATTTTCCAAGGGGATGATTCAATTGTCTGCAGTCCAACCCTTTTTTTTAAAGCTGACACTGGGAGGTAGTCGTCAGGGTGGGTTTCACGATGTTCAAATAGAACCTTCAGCAACATACAACCAACCCTTTTCCGTTTTCGAAACGTAAACGTCAAAGGTCCGTACTTCAAGCGCATCCAGTCTGATGAAATTTCAATTTTTTGCGGATACGGGTGTGGCTGTATAAGACAGTCTGACTGACCATGTTCTCTGTCTTGAGATATGGTAGGGATATCTTTAGGATACTGTAAAGATTCGACAACTTTTCTTAAAAATATGCTGCGGCCATCTGCGAAAATCGCCACACCATCCAACTCGCTGTGAAGACCGCGCTCAGCGCCAGATTGATTAGACCGATGGTGTTCCCATTTTACTTTGGTGTCTGCATATGACAGGGCCAAGTTGCTAGAGAAATTCTCAAAAGCAATGGCGTGGACATCATGTTTTAAATGGGTATTGAGTCTCCGGAATAGCTCCTTTAGCATGATGTGAATGTTTGAATCATCGTAAGGCGGTTTAATCAGATCATAACCTAAATAGTTCCGCAGGCCCTTCAAAACCGCCAAGGCGCTTTTTTTAGTAATTGTTAGACCTGATCCCCCTAGATTTTTTAGACCTTGTTGGAGTATGTTTGAGGCCAGGTGTAAGTGATGTAGTTCAAATATTAACTCGCCAAGTCCGCTGCATACAAATGGGGATATGATTGCGAGAGGCGGATCATCTGGCATTTTTAACTCCGGTAAAATTGGAGTGAGGCGTAACCAGATATCATTGTCGATGCACAACTTAAGGGTCCAACTCTGACCTTCGCGCTTCCAGGTTGTCTCTTCAATAGGGACCCAGTTATTGAAATAGTCCATCACTCCCTTATGGCCAAAGATCAGAGGCAGTCTGCTCTCGTCCATAGATGAATACTCAGGGATAATGGAAGATAAATCTTGGTGAACCCAATGAACTATTGGAGTTTGCTCTATTGGCCACACGGACCCGGACCCTTCACCATTTCGCTTATTCATGACCCTTCTCCTGAAGGAATTCAACCAGTGTATCACGATCTCGCCGCCAAGTTTTGGCGTTCATGGATTGGAGGATGTCCATGATTTTCTCATCACGGTTCGTGCCATCCGCCACCTTCCCTCCCTCCAGGGTCATCCGGGGGGCGACACGCTCGAACTCCCGGCGGAAGTCCTCGCGGTCCGGCTGCAGGTAGTGGGTGCGCACGACATCGACCGTCGTGTGCCCTGTCACCCTCCGCACCAGCTCTTCCGCCATACCCGCAGTGAGTGCCCGGGTAACGAAGGTTGTGCGGAAGCTATGCCAGCCCCGAATACTCCCGCGTTTCAAGCGCTGCCCGCCATTGTCCTCCACAATCCCGCCAAGCCGTTTCCCAGCTCTTTTAGGGCGGCGGAGAACCTCATATCCCGTGATCTCCTCCAAGGCGTTGAGGTGGAGACTCACCGTGGCTTTGGCGACTCCCAGGGCCTTGCTGACCTCCGGCAAGGTTTTACCGGAGAGGTAAAGGGAGAGAACTTCCAGCATGACCCGCTTTTTCCGGAGTTGGTACCCGGCCTGTTCCACCGCCTCGGCTGCGATGGATATGATCGTTCCTCTGTCCGCTGTTTTGAGGCCGGGTCTGTCCCGGATGAGTTTTTTCTTTTCCCCGCCCGCACCGGAATCGAAACCGGCCTGACGCATCATGGCGGAGAAGCGGGTGTCAAGCAGATGTCGCGTTTTCGGGTCACTGTACAGAGATGCCGCTTCTGGAAACAGATCCGGTTTTTCTTTTATAATACCTTCAAGCTCCTTGAGGAGCAGGGGCAGGATGGGGATCTGGCAGGTCTCCCGGGTCTTGGATGTTCGGACGGTGATAAATCCGCTTTGCAGATCCACAGACTTCCACTGCAAGGTACAGCAGTCCCCCTTGCGCATCCCAGTGCAGATCGCGGTGATGACGGGCCCCCGCAGCAGGTCATCTTTTTCGACCGCCTTAAGAATGGCCTTCAGCTCTTCTTCAGAAAACGGTTTGCGGTGAACGGTGTTCTCATCGCGGAGAGGGACGCTGCGCAGGTAGTCCAGATAAGCGGGGGAGGCGGGTGCTACGCGGCTGAATACCGAGCGCAGATGCGTCAGGGTGCCATTCCAGCTTCTGCCGCTGATACCCCGTTCATCCTCCCGGTGCAAAAACCCCCGGAGGTGACGTTCCGTGATCTCGAACACATCCACAAGGTCAGGATCGGTTTCCTCCATAAATTCCACGAATCGGGAAAGCACTGAGCATCCATGATGAAGGTATTGATCCCCCGGCTTCCTTTTGCGGGGCATACGCCGCCAGATCCCGGGAAGATCGTTGATTTTGGTAGCCTTGCTCGACTTCCCCGTCTTCGCCTTCAGTACCTTCTCCGCCAGAGCCACCTCAGTCTGCTTCGTTTTCAGCTCCTGGGCAAGCCGATCATGTGCCGCCAGTGCCTGATGATAGCTGTTCATGAAGACTCGGTCGCCCTCCTCCAAACGTTTCAGCGAGGAAGGACGGCGCCCCTCAATCGGGATATTCTGTTCCGCCCCGTCTTTCAAGTACGTGAGGGGGAAGCGGCAAAGCTTGCCGTTGACTTTGATAGCGGCCACCCAATGGCGGGCCTCGGGACGTAAAAAAAGGGCCATAGCACTCCAGATCTTTTTCAGGCATCATGAGGCGTTTTCGGGCCCCTGTCAAGCCCTCAAGTTTCACAATCGTTTCACAAAGACGAACTGGCGAACAATTATTCGTCGATTCTTTGATAAATAAAACCCCGCTAAACGCAGTGTTTGCGGGGGTTTAAAGATGGTCGGGGCGACAGGATTCGAACCTGCGACTTCTTGCACCCGAAGCAAGCGCTCTACCAGGCTGAGCCACGCCCCGACCGAAAATGGAGGCTCCCTTATACCCGCACTTCCAGGGTGTCCGCAAGTTTTATTTCAAAGATTCCGCATGTATTTCAAGCGCCTATGGAGAAGAAGGGCTTTGTCAAACCTTGTACAGATGTCGGACCACGGATAGGGTATGAAACTTTCGGGTGAGGCCATATCTTTCAGTTTTTTCGTTGAGGACCCTGAAATTTATGCGACGCTCGGCTTCACCCCAGACGAGATCACCCTTTGATGGGATTCCCTCGCTTTCCCGCTTGATTGACGGCTGGATTTTGACAAGAGAGGAACATGTCAACTCCTCCACGCGTACGCTTTGCCCCCTCTCCCACCGGACATGTCCACATCGGCAATATCCGGGTGGCCATTTTCAACTATCTCTTTGCCCGCTCCCAGTCAGGTCGTTTTCTCCTGCGCGTCGAGGACACGGATCGCGAACGGAGCACCCCCGAGGCCATTGACGCGCTCATGGGGGTGCTGGACTGGCTGGAACTTCGCCCCGACGAGGAGCCGCTGTTTCAGTCCGCCCGGGTGGAGGCGCATTTGGCGACGGCGGAGAAATGGATTGCCGAGGGACACGCCTATCGGCATGCCCGCAGCCCCGAGGAACAACCGGCCGTGTTTTTCCGGGTTCCGACTTTGTCGGCGCCGTATGGCGATTTCATCCGCAATGCCGGGCCAGTGAGCCACAAGCTGTTTGAAGGCGAGACCCTGCGCATCGATCACACCGGAATTCAATATGTGGGCGTGAGCCGCAAAGGCAAGCCCGATCCAGGCGGATGCTGCCTGGCGGGCATGGCCGACGGCAAGGTGTTTGCCGCCGACGGGACGCTGTTGCTGGATCTGGCCGAAGCCCTCCCGTCCGTGTTGGCCGGCGACACCGAATTCGAAACCGTCGGCGCGGACCGGGTGGAATATACCCGCCGCGAAATCGTTTTCCAGGATCTCGTCAAAGGCGAGCTGGCCAAGCCGTTGGACTCCATGAAGGACTTGGTGATTGTGCGCGGGGACGGCTCCCCGGTGTTCCATCTCGCCAATGTTTGCGACGATGACTGCCAGAAAATCACCCATGTGATCCGCGGGGACGATCACGTGGAAAACACCTATCGCCATATTCCGATGTTCATCGCCCTGGGTGCCCCGGTCCCCGCCTACGGTCACCTGCCCATGATTGTCAATGAGCAGGGAAAACCGTATTCCAAGCGGGATGGCGACGCTTTTGTCGGCGATTTCCGCGCCAAAGGCGTTTTGCCCGAGGCTTTGTTCAATTGTCTGACCCTCTTGGGCTGGTCTCCGGGGGATGACCGGGAAAAAATGAACCGCGACGAAATGATTTCCGCGTTCCGTCTGGAGCGGGTCCAACGCGCTCCCGCGCAAATGGACCTGCGCAAACTCGCGAACCTGAACGGGCAGTACCTCCAGGAATTG
>PXDP01000276.1 GCA_003565035.1 PVC group bacterium
GATCCCCCAGGCGGAATTTTGATTTATGTTGGTGCTGGAGCTTCCGACCCAGGTGTGGGTGTGCGGACCCACCACACGCAGGGCGCGGCCATCGGGCCGCATCAGGCCGTTGAGCGCGGTTATGACCTGATGGGTCCCCAGAAAGTTGTGAAAATTTGTCGTGTCGTTTATCCCGGCGTGGTTGCCAATGAGGGTGATTTCGCTTTGACCGGCGGGATTGGTCCAGAGGGCAAACGCGGGGCTGCCGGAATCCTGATCCTCCAGCTGAAGATCGTTCCGGGTTGTTTCAAAGCGGTGCGTATTGCCGCTCACGGTTGTCGAGCTGACCGGGGTGCCGGCGATACGGGGACTGTTGAGGGATTGAAGTCCGCCATGTCCGTAGATCAGCAGAGGGGTTCCCGTGTAGGCCGTGGTCGTATTTGATGTGGAACTGGTGTTCAGATCCAGCACCCCGTACCGGACGGGCATGGCATCGCGTGAGAAGGGGACGTTCAGTGTGCCCAGCGAAAGATCGCCCAGGGTTTGATTTTGAAAGACCACCCCCAGACCGATGTCCTGCACCTGTCGCTGAGTACGGTCATGCAGTGCCCCGTCGTTGCCGAAGATCCGCACCGTGCCTGAACCGCCAAAATGGCGGGCGACGAGATAATGTTGCGGACTGACAAACCCGAAGCTTTTCCGGGCATTGCCGGATGCCCAGCCCACGCCGCTCCAGTTAGCGTTCAGCCCTGCGAAGCCGGAGGAGGTGTTCTGGACCGGTGATGCGGGATATCCGCTGAGGAATCGGTCGTGTGTTTCAGGATTGTACCCTGTAACCGTCATTCCGAACGCAGTCAGACCCGCCTGAAGCATCAGGAGGAGAAAAAGGCGGCCCAAAGAACGTGTGAAAGAGTTTTCCATCTCAGCATACCCTACACGAAGTTCGGCAAAATGGTAAATGAATAAACTGATAGGGTATACCTAAAATAGGTTGTAAGGATAAGGAGTTTGTATTTTCCCGTAACTTGTTCATAGAGAGTGTATGAAGATGTTTGAGAGGATACAGGTTGATTTAGGTGAACGGAGTTATGCGATCCAAGTCGGAGGCGGCGTGCTTTCGGAGTTGGGCCGGGCCTGTGCGGACCTGTTCCGCGGACGGCGTACGCTAGTGGTGTCGGATGAAAATGTGGCGGCGCATTATTTGGATGCCACGGTTAAAAACCTAGAGGCGGCGGGCTTTTTGGTTTCGTCGATCGTGCTGCCGGCCGGAGAGGCGACGAAATCGGTCGCATATCTGGCGCGGGTCTGGGAGGCGGCGGTAGCGGCCAAGCTGGACCGGAAGAGTTTCCTGGTTGCGCTGGGGGGCGGGGTGATTGGAGATCTGGCGGGTTTTGCTGCTGCGACCTATTTGCGGGGCATTCCCTTTGTGCAGGTGCCGACGAGTCTGCTGGCCATGGTGGATTCCGCTGTGGGGGGGAAAACCGGCATGAATTTGCCGCAGGGCAAAAATCTGGTGGGGGCATTCCATCAGCCAGCCTTGGTTCTCGCGGATTTGTCGGTGCTCGATACGCTGCCGGAGCGTGAATTTAACGCGGGAATGGCCGAGGTGATCAAGTACGGAATCATCTGGGATGTGGAGATGTTCGAAAAGATTGAGGTGAATGTCGGGGCGATTCGCGGGCGCGACCGGGCACAGCTGCAGGAACTGGTGAGGCGGTCCTGCGAGATCAAAGCCGAGGTGGTGCGGCAGGATGAGCGTGAGGGCGGAGTTCGGGCTCTCTTAAATTACGGACACACGCTGGGTCACGCGATTGAAAATGTGGGCGGCTACGGTGAACGACTGCACGGGGAGGCCATTGCGATCGGCATGGTTTATGCCTCCCGGGTCTCAGAAAGGATCAAAGGCCTTGATGCCGATGCCACCACACGGCAGGCGGACCTGTTTCGTGCCTTTGATCTGCCAATAGACTGGGCGGGTATGGTCTGGGAGCCCCTTTTCGAAGCCATGACCGTCGATAAAAAAGCCGAAAACGCCGCCCCGCGCTTTGTACTCATCGAATCGATCGGCAAAGCGCTGTTGCCGGAGGGTGTGGCTGAGCCGGTGTTGAAAGAGGTGTTCACGGGAGGAACCACCCCCTGATTTTCAGCGTTTTCCGATGATCGGAAAATGGCTTCCCACTGGCTGTTGAAAGATTGTGCGCACCTGTTGCATCATTAGGTGTCCCCTTTCATTTCTGCGATGGTTTGCGCAAATACCGCCAAAACTTCTTCTGAAGTAAACGCCGGTCTTGAGGCGGGATTTTTTGGGCTTTGCGTTATGGGGGGGCTCGACCCTTTGGCATATAACCAGGCCCGGTACACCGAGTGAGCCTTCTTCCAGGTGACCGGTTTGCAGGTTGACTTCTTTCTCGATAAACCCAGCTCTCTGGGTGTGACCTGTTTGGAGGCACGAATCAGCTGTTCCAATCCGTGGCGGCATTGGACGTTCCCCTTTACCGCCTGTCCATATCCGCTCCAGGCGTACTGGCCGGGATCTTTGCAAATTCCCGCCCGCATAGGATTGAGGTCGATATACGCGGCCACGGAACACAAAGCTTCCGGGGTATCTTTCAGGACCATGCTCCGGTAGCGACCATCCCAAAACACCCCATAAAGATGGTGTTTTTTGTTGTACCATGCTGAAAAGCTCTGTTTGAGAACCCTCATGAAATCCGGAAGAGAATGCATGCGCCGCGTTAAATCGGCTTCCATCTCTTTTTTCAACGGGAGCGGAGAACTTTGATGGGCATCCAGCCAAGCTCTCACCTTCCGTTCCGGCCAGACTCGCTGAATTCTGCGGAGAAGTTCCTCTGTGCGCACCTGTTGCACCGGGGGAACCCAAAGGAGCAAATGGACGTGATTATTCATCAGGCAGTAGGTGAGAATCCCAATGCCGGAAAAGTCAGCCCAGCGGTAGAGCAGGTCGGTAAACACAGATTTTTCCTGATCAGCAAACAAAAAGCGCTGCTGGACTACGCGGGTGGTGACGTGAACGAAGTATCCACCGGACTTCGGCAAAATCCGAAGGCCGCGTTTACGGGAAGTCAAAGGAGTTGGGTGAAAGGGCATCTTGAAGTCTCCTGAACGGGATTGAAAGGCATCTCATTCCCCTACACCCCGCCAAAGAATCGATTTCCGCGACTTTCATAAAATTTTTTTGTGCGCACCTGTTGCAAATCGGAAGGATTGTCTGACAAATTTGTATTTCAGCAGTCTTCATAATTTTTTAATTTTTTGAAGGTTGACTTCTTTCCCGGTGTCATGCGATAGTTAAAGCTGAATTTTCTTCTCATGAAAGATCGTTTATACCAATCGCAACCCCAGTTTGATCTCGAGGCTCTTGAGCCTCGGATTATGCTGTCCGGTGATGGATTGGAGATGATGGGCGGTTCGGCGTCGGCGATTTATGAAACCCTCTCGACTCCCGCTGAACAACAAGATGATAATCTGGATTTGTCTATGGCTGGGGGCGACGCGTTTGAGGGTGCCAGTGAACTTTTTCCTGTTATTGATGCCGATGTGGATGGGCAGGACGGGGCGTCCAGTGATGACTTTATATATAAGGACAAGACTTCTCCCCTTTATGAAGAGAACCGGGGACCTCGTCTGGTCGACAATGAATCTGAATCCTCTTCGCTTCCGTTCAGTCAAAACGAAGACGAAAGCGGTCTTCTGACCGTTGGCGAAAATGAAACCCTGATGGGCGAAGGCCTTCTTCAGGGTTCTGTTTTGAATCAGGGTATGGTTTCACCCGGGAACAGTCCCGGTATTCTGGAGATCGACGGCGATTTTGATAACGAAGGGGGTACGCTCCTCATCGAAATCGGGGGCACGCAAGCCGGAACCGAATACGATCAGTTGATTGTTTCCGGTTCCGCCCTCCTCAATGGCCGCTTGGAAATTCAGTTTATCAACGGGTTTGTTCCGGAAATCGGGGACACGTTTGATATTATGCTTTTTGACAATGCCACCGGCGGCTTCTCGGTCATGGCCGGCGGATTTTCGCTGGATCATCCGGACCGATGGACTCAGGTGAATATTCTCCCTGACCGTATCCAGTTGGAGACCAAAGCGTTTTCCTACGCAAATTCTTCTCTGGGGAAATATTCGCCCGGGGTCCTCCTCTATCAGGCCACCAACGCGGTCACGGATGCAATCAGCACCTGGCTCAACCGCGCCGTCATGGATGTCTCCAGTTCGATTCCCGAACCGGTTGATTTTATCGGCGCACTCGGCATTGAGAATATATTCGATGCATCGGGGAACATGGGGATCTCCTTCGACACCGACAGCTTCCAGATTGTCGGACAGGATGTCTCATTCAGTTTCGGAACCGAGGAAACGCTTTTTGCTTCCGCCGACGATGCCGACTTCGGCTTCAAGTTCCTCGGAGATGCCCTCGTTATGGAACTCTCCGCATTCGCGCCCACCCTCAGCGGTGGGAGTTTTGCCAGTGTGAATGCGGATAAAATTTCACTCCTTATAAATACATCGGGGATTGCCCACACTGACACTCTCACGCTGGGTGCGGGAAGTTACACCTTTAATCTGGATGCCGACGACCGCTTTGAAATGGCCGTGTCCGGCTTTGAGGCCACCCTCGCTGATGTACTCGCGCTCAGCGGGTCGCTGCAGATAGAGGTGGTCAGCGATGAAGCGGAGGATTCGTTCACCCTTCTGGCCTCCGGCGATGATCTTGAGGCGGAGATGAATGCGGGCGATGTCGGGCTGAGTTTGAGCGAGGGTCAATTTGGCCTGAGGCTTGAAACCGCTGAAGGTGGCGATTCGCTGTTTGCGCTGTATGCTTCCGGTACGGCATTTCTGGGAGGTGTAGACGGATTGACGCTGGGGGGCACGCTCTCCTTATGGGTCAACGCCACTGGATCGCAAACCGTGGATTTGGGCTTGGTCGGTGAAATTGATTTTGGAACCGAAAATTTCTATGTGGCGTTTCAGGGAACGGACCTGCTGCTGGACATCGACGGGTTTGCA
>PXDP01000426.1 GCA_003565035.1 PVC group bacterium
CTGAAGCCGAATCGGCATTTTGACTGGTATTTTGAATAGGAAGAAGAAAGAGTCAGGCAGGGAATTTAAGTAAATTAGCTATAAAAAAAGCAAATTAATCCATCGTTTTTATTAAGCGTATTGACATTAATATATACATGCGACTCACAGGCAAACGACCGGAAGAGGTCTTTCCGTCCCTGAAGAAACTACCCGCCCATGCCTGAAATTTCACGTTTTTACGGCATCGTGATCCAAATCCAAAATTCATCCCGAGAGTCACTGAGCAAGGCACCGTTCATCCGGGTTATCAGCCAGCCTGGGGCTTTGTTTCCCGGCTGACGAAGGCGAGGACGAGGGTGAAGAAGCAGATGACGAGGTTGAAGAGGGGGATTTGCAGGTCGGGCGGCAGGCTGTAGACCATGGTGACGGCGGGGATCCAGATGATCCAGACGCTGACCATAATGGACCAGTAGCGGTGCGCAAAATCGGTCCGGGTGGCGGTCCAGGCCCGCGACCACGAAAAGTTTTCGTCTTTCCAGGTGTAGAAAAACAGAGACACAGGGGTGGCGTAGAGGAGGTTGTAAGGACCCTGGTCGATGAACACTTTCTTCAGCAGGGTCAGGGGATCGTTTGCATCGCCGAACCATTGGGTTTGGAGGCGGTAGAGGGTGTCGACCATCACGCCCTGCACGGCCCAGTATCCCAGAAAGAACGCACCCTGGGCGAGAACCCGACCCGGAGGAATGCGGCCGCGGTTCCAAAGCACGAGCCAGGACACCAGACCGCCAAACAGTGCGGTGGAGACTGCGGAGAACAGGTACCCGTTGCGGGCACGGAGATCGCCGATGGCCTCAAAGGCGGGCCGGGTGGCGGGCACGAGAAAATAGAGCAACAGAATGATGCCGGCAAAGCCTTGCAGCACCAGCGCGGGCACGCGGTTGCGCCGGAACGCCTCAAAGCATTTTTGGAGAATGGGACCAGACATCTGACCCGTCATATCGACATTCTTTGCTTTTAAAATTCAAAGTTTTGAAATTGGGCTTTATTTTTCATGCCTTCCGGTCTGCTTCAAAAAAGGGGGCATGTCCTGAGACTTCCGGCTTGTCAAACGCCGGTTTCTGCGTCATAAGAGCCCGCCCTTTTCTTTACATTGACCGGGGGCCCGAACAATCGCCCCCCTTTCTACAGGACATTTTTATGAAAAACGAGCTGCTTAAAACACGTAATATTGGAATTTCCGCGCACATTGACAGCGGAAAAACGACACTTTCCGAACGCATTCTTTTCTACTCCGGACGTATTCACAAGATTGAAGAAGTGCGCGGCGGCGGCGACGGCGCCACGATGGACCATATGGAGCTGGAAAAAGAGAAGGGTATCACGATCACTTCTGCGGCCACCACGGTCTCCTGGAAGGATCACAAGATCAACCTGATTGACACCCCCGGGCACGTGGATTTCACGGTGGAAGTGGAGCGTTCTCTGCGGGTGCTCGACGGAGCCATTCTCGTGCTTTGCGGCGTGGCCGGCGTTCAGTCCCAGTCCATCACCGTGGACCGTCAGATGAAACGCTACCGGGTTCCCCGCCTGGCGTTCATCAACAAACTCGACCGCACCGGTTCCAATCCCGACAAAGTGGTTCGGGATTTGTGCGAAAAGCTTCATTTGAATGCGGTGGCCTTTGAGGTGCCGATTGGTCTGGAAAGTAATCTTGAGGGTGTCATTGATCTCTATACCCGCAAGGCCATCTATTTCCGGGGAACACAGGGCGAAACCATCGAAGAGACCGATGAGATTCCCGCGAAATATCAGGATGAAGTCGAAGAAAAACGCATGGCCATGCTTGAGGCGGTGTCCATGTTTGACGACGAGATCATGGAAAAACTTCTCGAAGGCGAAGAGCCTACGGCCGCACAGTTCCACGCCGCCGTCAAAAAAGGCGTGCTGGCGAACGAGCTTGTCCCGGTTTACATGGGCTCCGCGTTCAAAAACAAAGGCGTTCAGGTGATGCTTGATGCCGTGGTCCGTTACCTGCCGAACCCGACCGAAGTGCCGAACAAAGCGAAGAAGGTTGATGATGAAACACAGTTCGTGGACCTGAAGGCTTCTCCCAGCGAACCCCTCGTGGCCATGGCGTTTAAAATTACCGATGAAACCTTTGGTCAGCTCACGTACACCCGGATTTATCAGGGCACACTCAAGAAAGGCATGACCATCGTCAACAGCCGTACGGGCAAAAATATCCGCCTCGGCCGTCTGCTGCGCATGCATTCCAATGACCGTGAAAACATTGATGAGGCCTACGCCGGGGACATTGTCGCCATGGTCGGCATCGACTGCGCTTCGGGGGACACCTTTACCGACGGTAACGTGGACGTGACTCTGGAGTCCATGTTTGTGGCTGAGCCGGTGATTTCCTTCTCCGTGAGCTGCAAAGAGAGCGCGGACTACGAAAAAATGTCCAAGGCTCTGCAGCGCTTCATGAAAGAAGACCCCACCTTCCGCGTTCACACCGACGAAGAATCCGGCGAGACCATCATCTCCGGCATGGGTGAGCTTCACCTCGAAATTTATATCGAGCGGATTAAGCGCGAATACAAGGCCGAAGTGCTTGTCGGTCCGCCGCAGGTGAATTACCGCGAGGCCATCACCAAGTTGACCGAATTCAACTACACCCACAAGAAACAGACCGGTGGTTCCGGACAGTTCGCGGTGGTGATGGGGGATATCGAGCCGATGGAAGCCAATTCCGAGGCCACGTTCGAATTCAATAACCTCATTAAGGGCGGGAACATTCCCTCCGAATACATTCCCGCCGTGAACAAAGGTTGTTCCGACGTGATGAACGAAGGTCCATTGGCCGCTTTCCCGGTGGTGGGCGTGCGTGTGAACCTCCGTGACGGTAAATACCATGATGTGGACTCCAGTGATATGGCCTTCCGGATTGCCGCCCGCGCCGCGATGCGCGAAGCCATCCGCAAAGCCGCACCGCAGATTCTGGAACCGATGATGAAGGTCGAAGTCGAAACCCCTGAAGAATATCAGGGTTCGGTGATCGGCGACCTCAGCTCACGCCGTGGCATTATCGGCGGGATGGATTCCCGCGGAGAAGTCAACGTCGTCAATGCCACCGTTCCTCTGGCGGAAATGTTTGGCTATTCCACGGCGCTGCGCTCGCTCACCGCCGGCAAAGCCACCTACTCGATGGAATTTGAGCGTTACGAAGCTGCTCCCAATAACATCGCCAAGGACGTGATGGAAAAACGGGCCGAGAAGCTCAAAAACGACGACTGAGTTGTTTCAGTTCCTCATCGAAAAACGGCCCTCTCTGCAGGGCCGTTTTTTTATGGGGCCTTTAGCTGGGAGAGTCCGGGCGTCCACTGGTCTTGCGTCCGATGGCCGGGGGCGGGGACCTTTGCAAAGAAGGCGTTCAGGGCGGGGGCCTGTTGGTGGGCGTTTTCCAGCAGAGTCCAGACCGCATCTGAGATTCCGGCGGTTTCCAGAAGGTCAGGCGGGTTTTGCGCCTCCGGATCGTTTCGGAGTTCGTTGCTGGCGGGCAGGCGGGTGCAGTGGGCAGGCGGAAACTGCGGGGCGAGAACCTGCTTGAGATTTCCCCGGCGCACCATGATTTGCGGTCCGGATTTGGGGTCGACCAACATGGAGACGATCGTCCGGTCCTCCGGCGGTGATGCGTCTTTGCGGGTGAGTACGGGTTTGAGGGAGAGGCCTTCGGCGTGGGGCAGCGGCGGAGCACCCGCCAGGTCACAGAGCGTGGGGGCAAGATCCAGGAGGCTGACCGGTGTGCGCACCTGTTTCCCGGACTGGATTTCGCCGCCGGTGAAGACCAGGGGCACGCGGACAGCGCCTTCGAGAAAACAGGATTTCCAGAACATGCCGTACTCACCGGCCATGTCCCCATGGTCGGAGAGGTAGGCGAAAATACTGTTTTCGGCGTCGGGGCGCTGCTTCAGAGCTCCGTGAAGGCGGCCGATGCGTTCGTCCAGTTCCTCGACCATGCCGTAATAAGCGGCGCGGGAACGGTGCAGCTCTTCGGCGGTGAGTTCGGTCATGCCCCGGACTTCCCGCCAGTGGGTCAGCAGGGGATGCGCGGCAGACCAGATGGCCTCAATCTCTTCGGCCTCCGACGAAGGCAGGTGTTGGTGGTAATGCTCATAGAGATCGGTCCGACACGTGTAGGGATTGTGGGGGCCGTAGGTGCCGACGACGAGGAGCAGGGGTTTGTCCGGAGGCTGACGTGCCAGGCGGTCGCAGGCCTGACGGAGGACTTCGTCGTCGTACAGGGTGCTGGGGCAAACGCCAGGGCCGCTGACGTGCAGGGTGTGGCGGTGCTGTCCGGTGGTGTGGGCGAAGGGACCGGTCGGGGTTTCATGAAATCCTGGGGTGACCGGGCCGATGTCTCCGACGAGCCGTTCGGTGAATCCGTGGGACTGATCCGGACCGATAAAGTGCATGCGTCCGCAGAGAACGGTGTCGTAGCCGGCGGCGCTGAGGCTGTGGGCGAGGGTGGGAATGTGGGATGCGAGAGCCTGGCGGTTGGTCAGTACGCCGTTGGACGACGGGAGTTGGCCGGTGAGCAGCGACATGCGGCTGGGACCGCAGACGGGTGAATTGCAGTACGCGGCGGAAAACGCGGTGCCGTTTTGAAACAGCGCGTCCAGGTGCGGCGTGCGCACATGAGGGTCTCCGGCGGCGGCGATGCAGTCGGCCCGGTGCTGATCAGAGACGAAGAGAACAATATGGGGGGAGGATGCCATGGGAATTGCGTACTGAAATCTAACGTTATGGCAATCATAGATTTTCGGCTTCGCAGGGGGCAGAACTCAACTTGCCCGGGATTTCACCCGAAATCTATCGCAAATTCAAATGCATCAAGAAACAAGATCTCAGCATCATTAACAGTGACGAGCCCGCCATCCCGCTTGCCATGCCCTGTTCACACAAATCTTACTGGACAATAGCTTGCTTTCCTTTGCGTCATC
>PXDP01000140.1 GCA_003565035.1 PVC group bacterium
CGGCCGCCTTGCGGGAGAAGGTGTAGGCGCCGATCGAATCCGGGCGGGCGCCCATGGCCAGCAGCCGCAGCACCCGGTGCGCCAGCGTATAGGTTTTCCCGCAGCCCGCGCTTGCGGAAATCGACAAGTAAGGATCGAAGGGCCTGGCCGGGGAATCTGTCATGTTTTACGGCACCTGCTGGAGAAAGATGACCGTTTCCTGCAGCCCCAGCAGGGCCGGGAGCCACAGCAGCAGCTGACAGGTCAGCACCGACTGATACGGAGCGGCGTGACGGACATCAAGCATCATCGGCAGGCGCACAAACGCCATGCAGCTAAAGACCATCAGGGGAATATACCCCACTGCCGAATCGGTGCCGAAACTGTTTGCCAAAACAAACGGGATCAAGGAAAGTGCAACACACCACCATCCCAGTCCCCGCCGATCCGTACCCAGAGCCAGAATCAGGACCCAGGCCCCCATCAGAAAAGGGTAGCGCAACCAAAGAAGTCCGCCCACACCCTGCAAGCGGGCCTCAGCGGGCATGGCGGAGGGGATCAGGGTGGTGAGCCAGACCGGCTGAACCGCCAGAATAACCGCAAAGCCAAGACCCAGACCAATGCCAAGGCCTGCAAGCATGCGCCCCAGGCGGAGACGGTGAACTTCCCAAACGCCCGCAACCAGTCCCAGACAGGGAAAAAGCCATACCGGATTCATCCAGAAGGCCACCCCGGCGTAGATCCCCCCGCGAAGCCAGGAACGCTGGGCATTTTCCTTGCTGAGAGAGGAAAACGCTTTGAGAAAGAAAAACAGCCCCACCGCGCCGCCACCCGCCGTCGACAGACGAATCGCCAAACCGGGCACGCTCAAAAAAAGAATCCCCGCGCACAGGGCCAGCGGCGTACCCACCGTACGGTTCAATATCCGCAGCAGCATGACGGCGGAGGCCAGCAGAAACATCCCGGAAACCAGGCGGTTCCAGAACAGCGGGGCCATTTCCGTCCAATCCGAAAGCGCAACCAGTCCCTGGGCCAGCGGATGCCCGCCCCCGCCGTTCAGGAGCTGGATTTCCGTGAGCGTCACCGGATCGCCGGAAGCGAACAGGGCCTGTCCTGTCACCCAGCCCCCCCAGAGAAAGACTCCCGCGAGCAGAGTGGTCAGGGATGTCAGCCACACGTTATCCGGAAGCGGATTGGAGGGGGGCTTCAGTTTGCTGGAGCCGAAAGTGCGCACAGCGGGGATGACCAGAATCCAGCGGCTCAGCAGCACCGCGGACAGCGGCAGCCCCAGCGTGAACAGGGCCCCCCGGAGCGTTTCGGGCGGCAGGAAAAGCACACAGAGCAGACCGCCGAGGACGGGCAGATTGCGCCGGACTCTGCGCCCGTCCTGCGGATATCCCTGGGCGAAATCCAGCAGCCCCACCAGAGGAATGACCGTCCAAAGCGACTCCACGGCAAAGAGTTCACGGAACAGAGCCACGATCTCCTCATAGGTTTCCGGTGCCACCGGGCGAAGCAGCGCGCTTGGCAGTCGTTGATTGACCAGCGCAAAGATCAGACCCGCCAATAACAGGCCCCAGCCGCTGAACACCAAAGGCCGCCCGTGCTCCTCCTGCATCGAGGCCAGAGCCAGAAGCCCCAGGATCGCCAAGGGAGCCAACCCCGGCAGCAAAAAAGCCATGCCCGCCCAGAGCAGCCCCGCCAGCATCGCTTCCCATAAGCCCTGACGAAAAACGCGAAGCGCCAGTGACCCCAATCCCAGAACCATCGCCCCGAGGAGGGCTTCCTGTCCCGGAAAGATCTCCACCTGCCCCATCGCAATCAGCATCGCCGCCAGCACCGGGGCCAGCATCCCCGCTCTGCGGCCCAGCGCCCCCCACCCCGCAACCGAAATCACGGCCAAACCCTTCCCGACAGGAGTCAGCCCGCTGAACAAGACCCCCAAAACCGCCAGACTCAATGAGGCAGGCCACACCCAGCGTTTCACCCCATCCCATACCGACGGCGGAATGTTTCTAAACATTTTCTGTATACTCATAGACACGTACCCTACCTGTCACCCGTGAAAAAATCCAGCATCGACTTCCCGGGAAATCTTTTTTATGTAAATTAGTCTGGATTTAATCCAGAATTAGATCTAAACCAATTGAAATGACTGAAGTTTTTATTCCACCCACTGAACAGACCCTGCGCCTGGCAGGGCTTCAGGTCACCGCTCAGCGTCTGTCCGTTTTGAGAGCTGTGCACGGCCATCCCCATACATCGGCGGACGAAGTCGTGCAGCATGTCCGGACGGCTATAGGAAGTATTTCACGTCAGGCGGTGTACGATGCCCTGAATCTGATGGTGGATAAAGGGCTGGTGCACCGGATTCAACCTGCTGGAGCCACCGCGCGCTATGAAATCCGAAGAAACAATCATCACCATTTGGTCTGTCGAAAGTGCGGTGCCATGCGCGATACCGAATGCGGCACCGGCAAAGCCCCCTGCCTGCTTCCCAAACACAGTTTCGGCTATGAAATTGATGAAGCGGAAGTGATTTACTGGGGCATATGCCCCGCCTGCCAGGCCAAACAACCCCATGATCTCTGAAAACCAATAACCCTCAATCAGGAGAGAAAAAATGACTGTCGAAAAAGAACTCAACACCGAAACCAAATGCCCCTTTATGCACGGACATACCCTGTCGGGCGGCACCTCCAACCGGGACTGGTGGCCCAATCAGCTCAACCTGAATATTCTGCATCAGCACTCCGATCTCTCCAATCCCCTGGGCAAAGAGTTCAACTACGCCGACGAATTCGCCAAACTCGACCTTGAAGCGGTTAAGCAGGATCTCATTGACCTCATGACCGCCTCACAGCCCTGGTGGCCGGCCGATTACGGGCATTACGGCCCCCTTTTCATTCGCATGGCCTGGCACAGCGCCGGCACCTACCGGACCGCGGACGGCCGCGGCGGCGGCGGCACCGGCTCACAGCGCTTCGCCCCCGTCAACAGTTGGCCGGATAACGCCAACCTCGACAAGGCCCGGCGCCTGCTCTGGCCGATCAAGCAAAAATACGGCAACAAACTATCCTGGGCGGATCTCTTTATTCTCGCCGGCAACTGCGCCATTGAATCGATGGGCCTCAAGCCCTTCGGCTTCGGCGGCGGCCGCGAAGACATCTGGGAACCCGAAGAGGACATCTACTGGGGCTCGGAAAGCGAGTGGCTCGGCGATAAACGCTATCAGGGGGACCGCGAACTCGAAAATCCCCTCGCGGCCGTGCAAATGGGACTGATCTATGTCAACCCCGAAGGCCCCAACGGCGAACCCGATCCACTCGCCTCCGGTCGCGACATCCGCGAAACCTTTGCCCGCATGGCCATGAACGATGAAGAAACCGTGGCCCTGACCGCCGGCGGTCACACCTTCGGCAAATGCCACGGAGCCGGCGACGCCGCCCTGGTCGGACCGGAACCGGAAGCCGCCCCCCTCGAAGAACAAGGCCTCGGCTGGAAATGCGCCCTCGGCACCGGAAAAGGAGCCGACACCATCACCAGCGGCATTGAAGGCGCCTGGACGCCCACCCCCACCACATGGGACAACAGCTATTTCGACATGCTTTTCGGCTACGAATGGGAACTCACCAAAAGCCCGGCCGGTGCCTGGCAATGGGTCCCGACCGATCCGGAAGCCAAAAAACTCGTTCCCGACGCCCACATCGACGGCAAAACCCACGCGCCGATGATGACCACCGCCGATATGGCCATGCGCATGGATCCGGCCTACGAAAAAATCTCCCGGCGCTTTCACGAAAATCCCGATCAGTTTGCCGACGCCTTTGCCCGCGCCTGGTTCAAACTCACCCACCGCGATATGGGCCCCCGCGCCCGCTACCTCGGTCCCGATGTGCCCGAAGAGGAACTCATCTGGCAGGATCCTGTTCCCGCCGTGGATCACCCCCTGATCGACAAACAGGACATTGCCGCCCTGAAAGAAGCCCTCCTTTCCGCCGGGCCCTCGATTGCCGAGTACGTCTATACCGCCTGGTCCTCCGCCTCCACCTTCCGCGGCTCCGATTACCGCGGCGGAGCCAACGGTGCCCGTATCCGCCTCGCCCCCCAGAAAGACTGGGAGGTCAACCAGCCCGGACAATTACAAACCGTCCTCGCGGCCCTGGAAAACGTGCAGGCCGACTTCAACGCCGCGCAAACCGGCGGAAAAAAAGTCTCCCTCGCCGACCTGATTGTCCTTGCCGGTTCCGCCGCCGTGGAACAGGCCGCCAAACATGGAGGCTTCGATCTCACCGTGCCCTTCACCCCCGGACGCGCCGACGCAAGCCAGGAACAGACCGAAATCGAATCCTTTGAGGTCATGGAACCCATCGCGGACGGTTTCCGGAACTACAAAAAAGGAAACTACACCTTCAAACCGGAAGAACTGCTTGTCGACCGCGCCCAGCTCCTCGGACTGACCGCCCCCGAAATGACCGTCCTCGTCGGCGGCCTCCGGGTCCTCAACGCCAATTACGGTCAGACCGCCCATGGCGTCTTCACCGACAAACCCGAAGTGCTCACCAACGACTTCTTTGTTAATCTGATCGACCTCAACACCGAATGGAAGCCGGTCGACGAGACAGCGGAACTCTTCGAAGGGCGCGACCGCGCCACCGGAGAGCTGAAATGGACCGGAACCCGGGTTGATCTCGTCTTCGGCTCCAACTCCCGCCTCCGCGCGCTGGCCGAACTCTATGCCTGCGATGACGCCCGCGAAAAATTCGCCGTCGATTTCGCCGCCGCCTGGACCAAAGTCATGAACGCCGACCGCTTTGATCTCCAGAACTCAATTTGAAGGTGAATTTGGACGCGGGATACCGACCAAGGTCGGACCGCGTTGACCCGCCCCCCCGATTTTCAAACGGAATTTCATGAGAACGGAGGAAGAAACACGGAGCTTGCCAAGCCGAAGGCATGGGCCTTGGGTACGGGAGGGAATGCCGCGAGCCCCGGAATTC
>PXDP01000062.1 GCA_003565035.1 PVC group bacterium
CAAACGTGAGGATGAAAGGAACCGCCGTGCCGCCCGGCGGGAGGAGAAGAAGCCCGAAGACGTGAAGATGAACGTCGAGCAACGCCGGAAAGCCGACGAGAACCCGGCCGAGGTGGCCAACGCCCTGCTTCGGGAGTTCCTGCGCTTGCAGGATAAGGACCAAGACACGCCCGAAATCCGCGGCTACACGGACCTGACCTGGATCGGCGAGGGGGGCATGGGGGCGGCCTACAAGGCCAGGCGGGTTTCGGACGGCAAGGTGGTGGTGCTCAAGACCCTGTTGCAGACGCGCAAGCCTCTCCGAAAGCAGGCGATGCTCTTTGATCGCGAGAAGGAGATTGTCACGCAACTGGACCATGCCCACATCGTCCGGTGCGCGGACGCTGGAGTCTGGAACGATATTCACTTCATCGAGATGGAGTTCATGGAGGCCGGAAACGTTTTCGACCTGATGAATGAAGGCCGCAAAGCCATTTCGCTGAGTGATGCCTCGCCGATCATGCTGCAATGCCTGGAGGGGCTGGCGTATGCGCATGAGGTGAAGGTGACCGTGAACACCGCCAAGGGCCGGAAAACCTGCACTGGCGTTATCCACCGCGACCTTAAGCCGCCCAATATCCTTCTCACGCGAAAGAACGGGAAACTCATAGCAAAGCTGGCCGACTTCGGTCTGGCCAAGGCCTTCGCAGCGGCGGGATGCACGCAGGGCTCGCTTTCCGAGGCGGGATCGTTCTGTGGATCGCCACCCTTCATGGCGCCTGAACACCTGGCCAACTACAAGTACGTCAAGCCGACCACGGACGTTTTCGAGATGGCGGCAACGTTCTTCAACATGATCACCGGGCAGTTTGTGTGGCCGATGAAAAAAGGTCGTGATCCCATCAGGGTGATCTTGGAATCGAGACCGAGACGCCTGGCTGATTCTCTTCCCGGTTGTACTAAGAAGCTGGCCGAAGTTTTTGATCGGGCGATGGCTCTTGATCCGAAGAGCCGCTACGCCAACGGGCGCGAGTTTTTGAAAGCTATGAAGAAAGCCCTGTAAGGGGCACGACAGGGGTATACGATGAAGATCAGCATAACCATTCAGATTCTCTGGCCCCTGGCCGTCAAAGAGGCCACGGCCGGAAAGGCCTGCGAGATCGAGCCTGGGCACCTGGTCTGCGCCGCCCTGAAGGCTGTAGAAATCGAGCCGGAAACCCTGAAAAAGGCTATTCCAGACCCCCGCCTTCTCCAGGCATTCGATGAGGAAAGAAAAATCCTGGCCGAGTCTTTCCAAAAGCGGGGCATAACGCAACCTGAAGAAAGCACGAGGATTCGCCGCCGTCTGCGGGGGCTTCTTCGCTCGATGCACGGTGGGGGGCGCATGCCGGCCGATGGCGTGATGCATCGTTCTGCGGCGGCAAAGGGCGCGTTTTTGAGGGCCGAAGAGAAAGCCAGGGACGGTACGGGCCATCTTCGTGCCGTGGAACTGATCGATGCCGTTTTCGAGGAACCGGGGGATGCCTTGGCCTCCGCATTCGAGCAGCTTGGTATCTCGAGCTTCGAGAAGGGGGAGGAAGTTCTGGAGTGGATCCGGAAACTCGGGCGAAACATGACGGATGAAGTCCGCAAGGTAGACACCGGGCGTATAGAGACAATCCGCAAGGATCCTGTCTGCAAGGTTCTCCGCGAGTTTCTTTGTGACCAGGACCGTGGGCGACCCATTCTTCTGGTGGGCAGCGAGAAACGGACTCCCTTCGATGTTGTTTCCGATCTTGCCGGATGGATGGCCTCGCACGGGTCTTCCTCGGAGGAGCGGCGGCGCATCCTTATCGAGATTGACTCGGTAACCATTCTGGACCGCTCTTCCGGGGTAAACCCGGAAACTCGCCTGGAAGAACTCCTTCGCAATGTGGTCAAACAACCTACCATCACGTTGTTCTTTGCCGACTTCCATCGGTATCTCAAAGACGAGTTGGCTGGACGAGGTTTTGCCGAAAGAGTCCTTCGACTTTTGAGGGATAGCGGGGTTTCCTGCATAGCCGGCCTGGATCGAAGCGCCTACGAGGAGCATATCGGAGCTGACCGCGAACGAAAACGTCATTTCCAGATCGTGGAAGTTCACGATCTTTCGAAGAAGTTCATGCTGTAGAACCTCAGTGTGAAAATCCGGAAAAATTGCCTTACCCAAGCCTTTGAATAGTTGAAAAAAAGCAAGCCGGAAGGAGAAAGAGATATGACAGCCAGTAACGGACAGGACCAGACGAAACTGGCAGAGGATCAGCACTCCATCGATGCCACGATGGTGGCCGGGGTGGATGAGGCTGTCTTGCGCCAGGCCGAGGCTGAAGTTCAGCAGGAATGGCAGCCTGGGGAGGTTATTCTTGGGCTGTACGAGGTGCGCCGGGTCAGCGAGGGTTTCGGCGAGGACGCCGTCCAGAAGGATTTTCATGAAGGCGGCTTCGGCCGGGTGCACAAGGTATGGCACCGGGGCTGGCACCTTGAGCTGGCGGTGAAGACCCCGCGGCCGGGTCTTTTCACCAGTGAACAACAGAAAGAGGCCTTTATCCGCGAGTGCGATGTGTGGATCAACCTGGGCCTGCATCCGCACATTGCCTCCTGCTACTATGTGCGCAACCTGGGCGGTCTTCCCAGGGTGTTTTCGGATTATGCCGGGGCGGGTACTCTGGAGGACTGGATCAGGACAGGCCGGTTGTACCAGGGGGGTGACGAGCAGGAGGTTCTGGCCCGGATGCTGGACCTGGCCATTCAGTATGCCTGGGGTCTGCATTATGGTCACGAGCGGGAGGTGGTCCACCAGGACGTGAAGCCTCTTAATGCTTTGATGTGGGACGACGGGACACTCAAGGTGACTGACTTCGGTCTGGCGGGGGCGCGGCTGGTGACAGGCCTGACCCGGGTTGCGGGCGGAACCGGAACCATACAGGTTCAGGGTGGCGGCGGTTTTACGCCTGCCTATTGTTCTCCTGAGCAGTTGACAACGGAAAAGCTTACCCGGCGCACGGATGTGTGGAGCTGGGGACTGAGCGTTCTGGCGATGTTTCACGGTGGTGCTGCGTGGTCGCAGGAGAACATCCCTGCCGGGACGCTGGCCGCGAAGATTCTGGAGACATTTCTTGAGCACAACAATGTGGAGGCGCGAGAGGCCGACCCGGAGATGGAGGGTATTCCGCTGATGCCCGAGAGGGTGGCCGGACTGCTCAAGCGTTGTTTCCGGGAAGACCCAAACGAACGTCCCCGGACGCTGGAGGAATGCGCCCAGGCACTGGCGGAGGCCTATGAGGCGTGCACGGGCCGCTCCTACCCGCGCGAGGTCCCCCGCGCTGCGGAAGACTCGGCCGAGACGCTGAACAACCGGGCGGTCTCGCTGGTTGACCTGGGCAAGCAGGCGGAGGCCCTGGCTGCATGGAAAGAAGCGCTTGCGAAACATCCGGGGCACGTTCAGTCCACCTGCAACCGGCTCATGGTGCTCTGGCAGAATGGTGAAGAAACCGACACAGGCCTTCTCACGAAACTGGCACAATGTGAGGCTGCGTCACCGGATAACCCCGAGGCGCCCCTGTGCATCGGTCATGTACACGCCGAGCGGGCAGACTACAGCGGGGCTCTAGAGGCCTTCAAACGGGCCGATGCATTGGGCGGAGGCGACGAGGCCCGGCGGGCGAGAGAACAGGCCGAGGCGCTGGTTCCTGAGGAAGCCGGGTGCGTGCGAACCTTCAAGGGACACAAGTATGGTGTCTCCTCCGTGATCCTGAGCGCGGACGGCCGCTGGGCGCTGTCGGGGAGTTCAGACAAAACGCTTCGGTTGTGGGAGGTGTCAAGCGGGCGGTGCGTGCGAACCTTCAAGGGACACAAGTATGGTGTCACCTCCGTGTGCCTGAGCGCGGACGGACGCTGGGCGCTGTCGGGCAGTAGTGACCAGACGCTTCGGTTGTGGGAGGTCTCCAGCCGATGGTTTGTGCGGAGGCACTTGCGGACCTTCGAGGGGCACACAAGAAAGGTCGAATCCGTGAGCCTGAGCACGGACGGCCGCTGGGCACTGTCGGGCAGTGAGGACAAGACGCTTCGGTTATGGGAAGTCGCCAGCGGGCGGTGCATGCAGACCTTCGAGGGGCACACTTGGCATGTCACCTCCGTGAGCCTGAGCGCGGACGGACGCTGGGCGCTGTCGGGGAGTGAGAGTCCTGACAGAACTCTTCGTTTGTGGGAGGTCACCAGCGGTCAGTGCGTGCGGACCTTCAAGGGGCACACGGATTCGGTCGAATCCGTGAGCCTGAGCGCGGACTGCCGCTGGGCGCTGTCGGGGAGTGGGGGATATGGAGGCAAGGACAACACCGTTCGGTTGTGGGAGGTCACAAGTGGTCGCTGCGTGCGGACCTTCGAGGGGCACCAGGATAGGGTCCGCTCCGTGTGCCTGAGCGCGGACGGACGCTGGGCGCTGTCGGGGAGTGGGGATAGGAAGGGAGACAACACCGTTCGGTTGTGGGAGGTTTCCAGCGGTCAGTGCGTGCGGACCTTCGAGGGGCACACGAGTGATGTCACCTCCGTGAGCCTGAGTGCGGACGGCCGCTGGGCGCTGTCGGGGAGTGATGACAATACGCTTCGGTTGTGGGACATCGCCCGGATTACGAAGGAGGATCTTCAGACCCCGGCCCCCTTGGTTATCTGCCGGGTGGTGACCGCGGCCGAGGCCCTGATGGAGATCGACAAGCTGCGTCGCCAGGCACCCAAGATCGGGATCGAGGCCACGATCATCCGGGCATGGGAAAACATGCCCGCCTCGGTCAGAAAGTCCGAGTAGGCCCCGGCCGCTCCTGGCGCCGACACCGCTGCGAATACCCGGCTCCCTTTTTTCCGGGAGCTGCGCCTGTTCTGCCGGAGGCCCACCTCGATGAAGGTCGCGTCCGACCACAAGGGTGTCTGGGCGTTCACGACGCGGGTCGAGGGTCTCGACGGGCACTCCAGCCAGCC
>PXDP01000246.1 GCA_003565035.1 PVC group bacterium
CCCCCTGCACATTCGCGGGACGGCTCTGCTATTCGCGGGTTTTTCTTCTTTATCCGTATTAAATTACCTGTCAAAATACGTTCCAATGCCCCCTTGCCTCCAAGCCTTCAGTGAAATCAGTGCCCTCAGTGGTTGTCCTTCCCGTTGCCTCTCAGCCTTCATGCATCGCCCTCTTCCCCCTGCCTCAACGCCTATCGGTGTGGTATCGGTGTACATCGGTATCTTGTTTATCTGCGGCGTTTTGCCTCAAGAATCGAGGTAAAAGAACGGTTTTCGCTTCAAACCGCGCCCAAACTGCGCTATACAGACCCCATGAAAGCTCTTGTGAAGTTCCTGATCCGGCTGGTCATCTTTGGCGGTCTCTTTTTTGTCGTCGCCAATACCACCCCAACCCGGGAAACGCACCAGCAGGCCATTCTCCGCCAAATGCAGAAAGAGGCCGACCGCGATCCGCTCCTGCAAATCGGCGGAATCCTTCATGAGGTGCAGGAACGCCTCGGCATCTCTCCCTACACCTATCACGATTACAAACTCCTTTCGCTCATGAAAGACGGCCAGGGCCAAAACGTCTCCCTCGGTGTCGCGTCCCGCGTTTTCGTCCTCAAAAGCGGCTTTTTTGAATAACCCAATCACCCGGAACTCTTTTCCGATCATCGGAAAACGTGTCTCCGCCTTTTCCGATCATCGGAAAATCATCTCAACCGTTTTCCGATCATCGGAAAACGTAAACCCAAAGGAACCCCAATGGATTTAACCCAACTCCCCGCGCCCGTCCTCGAAACCCTCAGCTATCAGGAAGGCTTCACCCAGGGCGAACAGCTCAAACAGCAGATCCCCAACGAACTTCAGCAGCAGAAATATCTTCAGGGCTTCATCGATGCCACCCGTCAGGCGCTTGACGAAAACGCCATGCTCTACGCCGCCGGCGGCCACAGTGCCCGTCAGGCCATGCAGCAGGGCCTCAATCCCGGAAAAATCCTCGCCGGCCTCGAAGACCAGCTCGGCAGCAAAGAAGCCGCCTACACCCAGGAACAAATCGCCGAAGCCTTCCAGGTGTTCCAGCAGCTCCAGCAGCAGGCCCAGCAACAGGCCCCCGCCGGGAACGCGGCCGACAACCTGGCCGCCGGTCTCGCCTTCCTGCAGGAAAACGGCCAAAAAGACGAAATCACCACGACCGACAGCGGCCTGCAATACGAAGTGATTCAGGAAGGTGAAGGCTCCAAACCCGCCGCCAACGACACCGTCACCGTTCATTACACCGGACGTCTGCTCGACGGCACCGTCTTCGACAGTTCCGTGCAGCGCGGCGAACCCATTGAGTTCCCTCTCAACCGCGTGATTCCCGGTTGGACCGAAGGCGTGCAACTCATGTCCCCCGGCGCCAAATACCGTTTCTGGATTCCCGCCAACCTCGCCTACGGCGAACAGGGCCCCGGCCCCATCGGCCCGAATCAGGTTCTCGACTTCGACGTCGAACTCATTAAAGTACACGGTTAACCGCCGCTCCTTGCGGAACCGACACCCCGCAGACCTGCCAGACGCCCCGCACGCGGACGTTTGTCAGGGATGCGGGGTCTTTTTTTTCCGCCAGTGCCCTCCCCGTCTGTCCGCTATGAACCAAAACAGTTTTCACTGCCGATTGACGCGCCTCCCCAAATCGTTTAGCGATACAAGATGATCCCTGATTCCGAATTCTCCTCCGACCCGATCCCGCTCAAAAAAATTCTGGCACCACTCAAAGCGCCCCTGCGCGAATACTGGCATCTGGCGGCTCTGACGATCCTGTGCGGCTGGGGAAAATTCGTTCTCCCCATGGGCCTTCCGCTCATCACCGGATACCTGATCGACAACGTCATTCCCTACCCCGCCAGTCCGGAGGCCCGCACCGAACTCCTGCGGCTGGGCCTCTTTGCCGCCATCCTGATTGCCATCATCGCCGTGGCCACCTACTTTCGGACCGCGTTGGCGCAAAAACTCGCCAGCCATTTGCAGCACCAGCTCCGCAGAAGACTCTTTCACCATATCCAGCGGCTCGGCATGAGCTTCTTCTACCGGCACCACGCCGGCAGCCTCGGCTCCCGGGTCAGCTCCGACATCACCTACGCCGGTGTCGTGGTGGACAAAGGTCTTATCCAGCTCTCCATGGACGGTGTCAGCCTCACCACCCTCGCCGTCGTCATGTTTTTCATCAACCCCGTTCTCGCCACCATCAGCCTGGCGCTGCTCGGCTGCAACGGCCTGGTGGTCCGCCGCTTCAGCCCCGAAATCCGGCGGGGCCGGAAACGGATACAGGAGGGGCAGTCCTCGGTGACCGGACGGGCGGCCGAATACTTCTCCGCCATTTCCGTGGTCAAAGCCTACGCGGGAGAAAAAGAAAGCGGCGAAAACTTTACCCGCTTCTCCGAAAATGTTCGCGACCTGCAAGTCGCCAACTCCAAACTTCAGGGCGCCTTTCAGAGTGCCAGCCATTCCCTGCTCATCGCCACGCAAATCATCATTGCCCTCGTCGGCACCTGGATGATTCTCGAAAAGCCCGACACCCTCACCCCCGGCAATCTTGTCCAGTTCCTGCTGTTCTCCGGCCTGATCAACGGCAGTGTGCAGCGGCTCACCGAATCGCTCATCCAAATTCAGGACGGCCTCGCCGCCCTCGAACGCATTCACGACATTCTCGCCCTCACCCCCTCCCCGCCCGAACCCGAAGCCCCCGTCTGTCCCGTCCTCCACGGCAACCTCTCCTTTCACAACGTCAGTTTCGGCTACACCGACAAGATCGTCCTGCGGAATTTCAACTTCGACTTCACCGCCGGCAAAACCTATGCGCTGGTCGGCCGCTCCGGCAGCGGCAAAAGCACCCTCATTCAATTAGCCCTGCGCTTTTTCGATCCCCGGGAGGGCCGCATCACCCTTGAGGGCGTCCCCCTCTCCGAAATCAGCCTGGGCCATTTCCGCAGCCACGTCGCCACCGTGCTGCAGGATCCGATCCTCTTCTCCAGCAGCATCCGGGAAAACATCGGCTTTGCCGCCGACCACCCGGATCAATCCGCCATCGAACGCGCCGCCAGAGCCGCGCAGGCCCACGAATTCATTCAGGACATGCCGCAGGGATACGACAGCCGGGTTGGCGAGCGCGGTGTCTCCCTTTCCGGCGGACAGCGGCAGCGCATCGCCATCGCCCGCGCCCTCATGCGCGACCCGCGCATTCTCATCCTCGACGAAGCCACCTCCGCCCTCGACTCCCTCACCGAGCGCGGCATTCAGGACGTCATCGAATCCCTCCAGGGCACCCGCACCGTCATCATCATCGCCCACCGCCTCTCCACCATCCGCCACGTCGACGAAGTCCTCGTCATGGAAAACGGAGCCCTCATCGAACACGGCCCCTACGAAGAACTCAAACAGCGCGGCGGCGCCTTCGCCAAACTCCTGGAAGAACAGCCCCTTGCAGTACAAGAACACTGAATTTGATGCTGGTGACACTGGATGATTCTCGGAAGACCGCACATTCGGTATGGTTTTTAGATTGTTGCCTGTGTGGGAAGGGAGTATGAAGATTTCATGCATAACCAAAACCCGGAACAGGAGGCCCGAGATGCGATTGACCGCATGCTGACGCAGGCGGGCTGGGTGGTGCAGGCCAAAAACCGGGTGGATCTCTCAGCGGGTCCGGGCGTGGCCGTGCGCGAATACCCCACCGACATCGGGCCCGCTGACTACGTTCTCTTCGTGGACCGCAAACCCGTGGGCGTGGTGGAGGCCAAACGGGAGGAGGAGGGCCAGCGCATGACCGCCCACGAGGAACAGGCTGAAAACTACGCCGCCGCCACCCTCAAGCACCTCGACAACGAAGCGCTCCCCTTCGTCTACGAAAGCACCGGCGCGGTCACCCGCTTCACCGACGGACGCGATCCCAAACCCCGCTCCCGCACCGTTTTCTCCTTCCACCGCCCCGAAACCCTGCGCACCTACGTAATGCGGGCGGACGCCACGGGACTCCCCGGCACCCCGGCCCTGCGGGCGCGCCTGCAGAACCTGCCACCGCTCGACGAAACCGGCCTGCGCCCCGCGCAAATCCACGCTATCCGCAATCTGGAACGCTCCTTCAAGCAGAACCGCCCCAGAGCCCTCATCCAAATGGCCACCGGCGCCGGAAAAACCTACACCGCGTGCAGCTTTGTCTACCGGCTCCTCAAACACGCCGGGGCTCACCGCATTCTCTTTCTCGTGGACACCCGCAACCTCGGCGAACAGGCCGAACAGGAGTTCATGGCCTACCGTCCCCCCGACGATAACCGCAAATTCACCGAACTCTATAACGTCCAGCGTCTCACCTCCGGCTACATCGCCAGCGATAGCCAGGTCTGCATCTCCACCATTCAGCGCCTCTACGCCATCCTCAAAGGCGAAGACCTGGACGAAAGCGCCGAGGAGACCCCGGCCTGGATCAAAAAGCCGCCCCCGCCCGTGGCCTATTCCCCGCAAAACCCCATCGAACAGTTCGATTTCATCATCATCGACGAATGCCACCGCTCCATTTACAACCTCTGGAAGCAGGTGCTCGACTATTACGATGCCTTTCTCATCGGCCTCACCGCCACCCCCGACAAACGCACCTTCGGCTTTTTCAACCAAAACGTGGTCAGCGAATACACCTACGAGCAATCCGTGATCGACGGCGTGAACGTGCCCTACGATGTGTTCACCATCGAAACCGAGATCACCCGCGACGGCGCCAAACTCAAAGCCAGGGAATTTGTCGACAAACGCGAGAAACTCAGCCGCCGAAAACGCTGGGAGCAACTCGACGAGGACCTCGACTACACCCCCAACCAGCTCGACAAAGACATCGTCAACCCCAGCCAGATCCGCAGCGTCATCCGCGCCTTCAAAGAAAGCCTGCCCGCCATTTTTCCCGACCGCCACGAGGCCGACGGCACCTTCGAAGTGCCCAAAACCCTCGTC
>PXDP01000392.1 GCA_003565035.1 PVC group bacterium
CGATCCCCATTTCTGTGAGCCGGGAGATTGTGGTGGGCGCATCGTTGGGATGCAGGGTGCTGAAGAGCAAGTGCCCGGTAAGGGCTGCTTCGACCGCAATACCCGCTGTCTCGATATCACGAATCTCACCCACCAGAATCACATCGGGGTCCTGCCGCAGGAATGATCGCAGCGCAGCCGCAAAAGTCAGGCCGATCTTGCGCTGGGTTTGCAACTGCAGCAGGCCTGGCAAGGTATATTCAATCGGGTCCTCCGCCGTGCGAATACAAATATCGGGCGTGTTAATCTCGTTAAGCGCCGAGTAAAGCGTCATCGACTTACCCGAACCGGTCGGCCCACAATGCAAAATCATGCCATAAGGGCGCTGAATCAATTCCCGATACAAACCAAGGTTACGTTCGGAGAAACCAAGCGCAGGGAGCGGCAGCGTACTCTTTTGCTTATCCAGAATACGCATGACAATGCCCTCACCGTGGTTGAGCGGCGCTGTGGAAACACGCAGGTCCACATCAATTCCTTTTCTATTAAACTGCTTAAACTGGATTCGCCCATCCTGCGGTTTCCGTTTTTCCGCGATATCCAGTTGAGCCATCACTTTAAGTCGGGCCAGCAGAGCACCGGATGCTGCGGGAGGAATCGTCAGCTTGTTCGTCAGCACCCCATCGATCCGCACGCGAACCCGCGTCTCTTTTTCGAATGGCTCAATATGAATATCACTACCGTCTGAAAAATACGCCTCTTCAATGATTCGGTTGGCAAGCTGAATAATCGGTGCGGATTCTTCGTCCGAGAAATCTTCCTCGTTAATGTCTTCGTCGCCGGCGAAATCAGCGCCGAGAGCCTCAACGACGTCAGAGAAACCAACCGCCTGGTGTTGTTCACCCTTGTCGTCGAGCGCCGCAGAAATATCGGATTCGAGCCCCAGCAGAGCCGATACCTTCATTCCGGAAATTTCCTGCACCTTGGCAGTAACGCGAAGATCAAACGGATTGCTCAGAGCAATAATGATGTAACCACCAACGAATCCGAGCGGTAACACCTTCTTCTCCTGACAAAAATCTTTATCCAGTTTGGCGAATGTGGCCTCGTTGACGATACAGCGCCGTGCATTGACCGGCGTGAGGTCGAAGGCTGCACTTTTGGCAAAAAGCAACTGCCGCTGGCTTATCTTATACTCTTCGGTGAGCAATTTTTCAATCGTATCACCCGACATTTCCTCATCCGTGTTGGCGATTTCACGGTACTGAGCATCGCTCAACTGCCCCATCTTGAGGAGATTTTTCAGTATTGCGGTCTGTATACGAGCAAGTGCCATATTATGTATTTAGTTACAAGCTGCCGAGTTCGGCCTTAATCAGCGGAAGGTCTTTGAGGGCGTCGCGGGTTTCGACTGGTTTCTCAAGTTCAAGTTCTCCGGCCAATTCGGCAACTGTCATGCCACCGACGAGCATCTCTTTTTCAAGATAGCGATGCTGGGCCTTTTTCATAAGTATGGGCAAGCGTGCTTCGGGGCTGACTACTTGGTCCTCCTCAATACCAAGTGCGTTTTTCAAACGCTCTGCGTTAATCGCCTCGTCTCCCTCACTGCTCTCGACCGCCTGCATGACGACCTCTTGCACCTCTCTGTAGCCGCGCCTCCAGTCGTGAGCCAGCAGTAGATAAGCCGCCTCCGGCGTAAACGTGCAGCACTTCTTCTTGCCAACGCGTTCACTGAGAATGCGAGCAAATCGCCTAGCATAAGCGGCCACATCTGAGGGGCGCTCGGCTAAAGCGGGTAGAATAATTGCCCGCCCACCGGCCTCGGCCAGACAGGAATCCGACCCATCTGACTCCAAGATGTAAATCAATAGAAAATCCTCGGCAACGTCCCGCAACTCCTTACTCGCCACCTCCGTCAAGTCATGTGCCTGAGCGAGTTGCGAGGCTGTATTGAGATAAACACAGACAGCACGGCTGTGCTCCTGGCCAGATAAAACCTCACTCAGTTTCTTGAGCGCTGCCCCATTTGAATCAGGCAGATCAAAAGCGGCTACCGGTAAATCACTATTACCAAGCCATGCGGAAATATCCTTGGCTGCAAGCTCACCATCGGCTCCCGGCGTTTGCAGAATAAAGAGGTCTCTGCCTTCGCTCGCGATCGCCCAAGCATTTTGGATGAAGCGTTTTCCCGAGAAACTGACCGCACTAAAGAAACGCGGCTCCTCGGGATGGCTGAATGCCACACCGCTGGTTTGAGCACCAGATGACTCCCGCTCCAATTCGAGAGAACGCCTCTCCTCCGCCGTCATCGGCTCTGAGAAACGTGCCACCTGACGCAGGAATTCTGCGGTATCGAGCGGCTTCTCCATTACCAGCGTCACACCCATATTGGCCACTTTGACTAATTCCGGCGTGTTCATTAACCCAGAAACCAGAATAAAGGGAAGATTTGGATAAAGCTCGCGTGATCTCTTCAGGAAATCCGCCCCATCCATCACTGGCATCTTGTAGTCTGAAATTACCAGATCGTAAGGTATTTCCTCCAACTGATCAATCGCTCTTTCCGGGCGGGTCGCCATGTCGACCCGGAAGTTGTGATCACGCAGAAGATCCTGTAGCATCTCGGCGTAGTTTTCCTCGTCGTCTAGAACTAGTATCCTTCCTGCCATTGCTTGTTCGTCTACTTGAATGTGTTAGAGTTTATTTCAACTTGGATGTTATTTGATCGACATCAGTTGCGAAGAAACGGGCAACATCGGATCGATCACCGTCTAAAAGAATAGCAGCTGCACGCATGAAGTCGATTTGTTGGTTCGATAAATGGGACTCAAGGCGTGCCCGTGGTGAGGCAGCCTTATTTGCCTGCAGGGCCGACTTCAACAAGTCAGCAGTCAGCACTTCGACCGGGGTGGGTTCCATAGCCCTCCGCAGGGTGCTTTGGAGTTCCTCGTAGTTACGATCCCAGCTTTGTTTTTTCAACAAATCGCGGGCGGACCGCTCGATACGGGGCACTGCCTTCATCCCTTTTTCGTGAGCGATGTCCACGAGCAGCTGCTGAGCGATCAAACCAAGGTCAGCAACGCACTCACGTAGAGGCGGCACACGAACTTCTGCAGTACCCATCAGAATGTAGAGGTTCTCGTCGATTACCCCGTCATCAAAAAGGGAATCCAAGTCGCCACCGACGCAGAATACCGTGCGCAAGGCCACACCGATTCCCTCAAAATCCCGCTCAGATTTGGCTAAGGCCACGGCGAGCTTTTTTTGGGAATCAGTCATACTTTCGATCCCCAAAAGCACACAAGTCACTCTTTCTGCTCCCCGCTCCACAGCGTTACGGATGAGAGAAACTGTATGCGAGCTATCAAATGATGCCGGCTCAAGATACACAAACCTCTCAGCCTCACCACTGCCACAGAAACCAAGGATATCATCGCATATCGAGCGGTAATGTGTCCCCTTCTCACCGGTCAGCGTCAAACTGTGTTCGAAGTCACGCAGTGAGTGGAGCCGCTCAGCAAAACGCGTCGAAGCTTCACTTTTACACGGAAAGGATCGAAACGGAAAGCCCAGTTTTGTATCAACTTCAGACGCATAATCAGAACCCCCATCATTATCAACCGCGCCCCCTAGCTTCTTGGCCTCCTCAATTAGCTCAGTTGTCCGTTCAAGCAGGGAAAAAATATTGAGCGGTTTAAGAAAAACTCCCCCGACACCTTCTCTGATCAATTCCCGGATCGTGTCATTTTCCAAGTAACCGGAGACCATTATGACCGGTATCTCAGGCCGGGTTTGCTTGATCGCTTTCATAAACGCCGCACCCGACATTTCCGGCATCTTATGGTCGGTGACCACCACATCGAAATGCTGCTCTTGGAAAACATGAATCGCCTGCAGAGGATCCGTCAGTGAGGTGACGACGTAATCAGCCTGCTCGAAAATGTCAGTCAATAGACTGTTAAAATCGGCATCGTCATCTAAGATAAGGACACTGTGGGGCATATTAAATTTCACTCAATGTTAACAAAGCTTTAGTCGTCTTCGGTCTCGGCATCCTCTGCTTCATGCATTTCCTCAATCCGCTCTAATGCACGGGTTAAGGAAGCAAACGATGTTCCATACCAAATTATCCGGCCACTAAGATAGTCTTCCCAGTATTTTTTGACCGGAGTGCTCAGATAGTAGCAGGTCGCCAGCATGTAAGTGTCTTCGATCTTGTCGAACGGTATCGTGGAAGTAGCCCAACACCCGGAAATATCGACATCAAGGGAGCGCAGCGAGTGCAACTCGACATGGTTGAGGTCGATGAGCCCGAGCCCTTCCTCTTCAACCAGATGTTCCAGCAAAGCTTCCTCTTGCAGCGTTTTGTCCTCGAAAAGTAATGTATTGAGAATGGAGGCGCGCTTAAATTCCGAGGCCTGAACTGCTTCCATAAATTTGGTATTCGCCGATTCCAATTCGCCAACGGCAAGAAGTCTGCGGTCCACCAGGGCGGAGCCCAGAAAACGATTGCTGCGAAGGATGAGTGCTCGATGCTCTTGCATGGGATAAAGTTGAGCCTACGATGCGCCAGCAGGGGCGATCACGTCAAGCCATCAAAAATCAGAGACATTAATAATCCGATTTGGAGGAAATTGTTTCTTTGCTTTGGAATCCAGCTTCACCAACCAACCAAAAGCCACAAGAACTTGCGGCTAGGACAAACCCCGCTCGCTTTTTTTGATGAAATCCAGAAAGCGGGCCACCAGCGGCACCCCCACGATTCCCTCGGCCTCAAGTTTTTCCGCCGCCTGACGCCGATTCAGACCTTCCTTGTAAAAGACCTTAAAAATGCGGCGTATCAAAGAGATCTCTTCATCGGAGAAACCTGCGCGCTCCAAACCAATTTTATTGTGGGCTCTCACACTCGCAGGGCTACCGTCCGAGATCATGTAGGGCGGCACATCCTGAACGACCTTGGATGCCGCACCCACCATTCAG
>PXDP01000425.1 GCA_003565035.1 PVC group bacterium
CGACGACCGCCGGGTGTGGTGCTCGGAAATCACCCGCCGCATACACGAAGTCCCCGACGATTTTGAAATCACCGTCGAAAATGCGCTGCAATTTTACCGGGAGGGATATTCCCGTGACACCATCACCGCCGCCATACAGACCGCAATGGATCATGGAACCCCCTTTGATCTCGAACTCCAGCTTGTCACCCATCTGAACCATCTGATTTGGGTCCGTACGGTGGGCAAGCCCGCCAACGGCGCACATCCCTGCACAAAATTGATCGGCAGCGTCCAGAACATCACCCTTCAGAAGAAAACCGAAGAGGCCCTGAAAAAAGCCAAAGAAAAAGCGGACAAAGCCAACATCGCCAAAAGCGCATTCCTTGCCAACATGAGTCACGAAATCCGCACCCCGATGAACGGGATTCTGGGCATGAGCGAACTGCTTGCCGACACGCCCCTGGCCGATGATCAAAAAGAGTATCTCGGCATCATGACCGAAAGCGGAAACATTCTGCTGCAAATTATCAATGACATCCTCGATCTGAGTAAAATTGAAGCCGAAAAACTTGATCTTTCCTATGCCGATTTCCAGCTTCCGGTGCTGCTGAACACCTGCATGGCAAGCTTTCAGGCCCGGGCGAAGGCCAAACAGCTCCATTTGCGTCTGGAAACCGGGCCGGACCTCCCGGTCTGGGTCAACGGCGACAGCACCCGCATCCTGCAGATCCTCAACAATCTGGTGGGCAATGCGGTTAAATTCACCGACCAGGGCTCCGTCACCCTCCGCGTTCATGTCGAGGGCACACTTTCCGGGAAAACGCTGTGCCGGTTTGAAGTGGTGGACACCGGCGCCGGCATCCCGGAGGAAAAGCTGGCGCAGCTCTTTCAGCGCTTTCATCAGGTCGACGACTCCTCCACCCGCCGCCACGGCGGCACCGGTCTCGGACTCGCCATCTCCAAAGAACTCGCCGCCCTCATGGGCGGCACCATCGGCGCGGAAAGCACCCCCGGAAAAGGCTCACGCTTTTACTGCACCCTGCCCCTGCTCCCGCCTGCCGGAAACTACTCCCAGTAACCCGGCACGGGTGGCCATGCGTCTGACATCCTCTTTCCGGCAGCGCAAATGCCGCCAGGCTCTGGTTTTGATTCCGGGGGTATCGGAAATAAATTTAAAATGAGGCACCGCAGTCGCACCCAGGCAGGTATTTAAACGGTTAAAACGGCAAAAAATCCTCCAAATGACGGTCGGCGAACAGATCAATCCCCAAAAAACTTTTGAGCACATAAAGCACCACAAACACGATGGCGCCAAGCACAAGGGTCACCAGCAGCACCACCAGCAGCGTGGCCAGAAGAAAACTCCCCACCCCGAAAATGATCTGCGCCCAGTGTGAAACGGTCTGACGGACCGACCGTCGGTTTTCTTCCTCCTCCTGACGCAGCCGCGTCTGTCGGGCCTCTGCGCAATCCAGAAAAACCGCCGCCGCCCGTTCCAGCACCTCCAGCAGCTTGTTCGATTCGTAGGGCTTGGCAACAAAATGAAAAAGGCATTGGGCATTCACCGCCTGCATCAGCAGTGCGGTTTCCGCATGACCGGTGATGAGAATCCGGATCACCGGAGCCTGCCGCCGGTGAAGCCGCTCACAAAAGTCCAGACCGTTCCCGTCCGGCAGCTCATGGTCGCACAACAGAATGCCAATCTCCGGATGACGTGCCAGGGCCGCCTCGGCCTCCTCCAGCGTCTCTGCAAAATATACGTCCCAGTCTGTCTTCAACAGACGCCGCAAACACTGCCGCTGTACCGGATCATCCTCCACCGTCAGCAGCGCCGGCCGTTTTTGGGCGGTGTCCTGAGTCATTGGCCATCCAGCAGTTTCCGAAAAAAGGCCGCATACTCTCTGCACACCACCGGCCAGTCAAACCGGGCCATCAGCCGCTCCCGCACCTGACCACTGCGCACCGCGTCCGGAGGCCGGGCCAGCGTCTCGGTCAGTGCCCGCACCAGCGCGTCCCCGTCCGAGGTGTCCAGCAGAAGCCCGTCTCCATCAAAAATCCATTCCGTCGTGGGATAGGCATGCGCCACCACCGGCAAACCGCAGGCGGCGGACTCAATGTAAATATTGCCAAAGGCCTCGTCCCGGCTCAGGTGCAGAAACACATCCCCGCAGCGGTACACCCCGGGCATCTTTTCCATCGGCACCGTCATCCGGTGATACCGATCTCCCAGAAGCTCTTGTCCGAGGGCATCACATTCCGCACGCAACGGCCCGTCTCCCGCCAGCAGCAAATGCACCCCCGGCAGCTTGGCCACCGCCCTCACCCCGTCCAACGGAAACTTGGAGGGAATCAGCGCACTGACCATACAGACCACCTTCGCCTCCGCGGGCAGTCCGTAGGCTTCCCGCTCCGATGCCCCCGGCGTAAACACATTCGCATGAACCCCGTTGGGAATCAGGGCGCAGTTCCCCCGCTGCCGGTTGCGCTCAAAATATTCTGGATTCGTGCAGACCAGTCCGTCACAGCCAAACCAGCGGTATTCCCGGTTGCGGGTGTGCGCAGCCCAGTCCCCGTTTTCGGTCACAAAAACATGCTGAGGCCTGCCTTTCCGCTTTTTCATGCGCAACGCCCAGTTCACAAAAGGATAACTGCATGTCACCGTCAAATCAAAGTCGGCGGCCCGGCAGACCCTGAGCACCGACGGCGCAAAGGTCAATTCCTCATAGCGGTATTCCGAACGGAGCGGCGGAAAGCGGGGCCAGGACTCAAACCGTTCCCGGGGCCGCATGTTCCCCTGCAGATACCGGTAGGGACGGCCCGGAATCTCCGGCCCGGTCCCCAGAAGGGTGACCTCAAAGCCTTCCGCGCACAAGCCCCGGGCGATTTGTTCAAACGCCGCCTCGGCACCGCGCTGCACAAGATGCAGTCCGGGCAATGCGAATAAAATCCTGGGGGTCATACGCGGTCCGGATCCAGGGGATGGGTTAAGGTGCTCAATCCGGAGCGGATGCTCCGGTATTTCATGCTGCCGCGCTGACCGGACAGCGCCAGCCAGACGACCCGCATGGCAAAGGCATAAATATACACCCCGCGCACCCAGGCCTCCGCCAGTCGGCCGTAACAGGTGCGCTGTACCCGGAAACGGGCCTTCCAGATGAGGATCTCCCGGCGTTTGTCCAGCATCCGGGTGGAATCCGAGGAGGCACCGCCAAGATGGGTAATCGAAGCCGACGGATCAAAGCGGACCTCCCATCCGTGTTTGCGCAGGCGAAAACACCACTCACAGTCCTCTCCGTAAAAGAAAAAAGACTCATCCATCAGTCCGGCCTGACGGACCGCCTCTGTGCGGAGCAGCATAAACGCGCCGCCAATCCATTCCACAAGGCGGCTGTCCGCCCGCTCGCGGTCCCAGCCCATATCCTCCAGATCCGCCCAGGCAAAGGCCCGCGGAAGCACGTACGGAAGCCCCAACGCCCGCGCGGTTTCCCGGTCCGGCCGGGGGAATTTCCGGCAGACATTCTGCACGCTGCCGTCCTGATTGCGGAGCATACAGGAAAACGCGCCGGTTGCGGCATGGGCGTGCATCCAGTCGAGGCATTTTTTCAGACAGCCCGGATGCACCAGCGTGTCACTGTTCAACAACAACTGAAAAGGCGCGGACTCCGGAGCATCCAGACAGCGGCGAATTGAATAATTGTTCCCGCCCGCAAAGCCCAAATTTTTGTCCAGCGGCAGAAACTCGATCCACGCCTCCCATTTTTTTTCCGCGATCGCCGCCTGCAACACCGCCACAGAGTCATCGCCGGAACTGTTATCCACCAGATAGACCTTAAACGCACTGTATTCCGTCCGTTCCCGGGCCAGGGTCTCCAGACAGTCGATCGTCAAACCGGCGGTGCGGAAGTTAATGATGTGAATACTCAATTCTTCGGTCATGGTTCGATCCCTCCGTCCGAGTGGGTCTCATGCGATTCCTGTGAGCAGGCCAAAAGCATCCGCCGGGTCAGCACCCGGAAGAGCAGAGTCACATCGCCGCCGAGACTGCGCTCATGCACATAATGGAGCGCGTAAATTTCCCATAAACGGTCCGGCACCGGCTCAGGAATCAGCAGATCCTCCGCAAACACCGCCGGGACCGTCCGCGGCAGGACGGGACGCAGGTCCTCCGCCCGTGCGGCAGAAATCGGCGAATGACCGCACAGCGCCAGTTGATTGAGAAACACCCGGGGAATCCAGAGCCAGCGGTCAAGGCTCAAACCGCAGAACAAGGATGCCAGACAGGACCCGGAGCGGGGCTTGAACTTCCAGACCGTCAGCGGCCGGTCTTTCCGCCCGAGAATCCCGCTTTTTTCAAAACGTCCCCGACCCGTGAACACCACTACCGGTGCCAGCAGCAGAAACAGCGGTGCCATCAGCACCCAGAGGGCCAGTGCGGGAAGTTTTCCGGCAAGCGAATACAGCCCCTCGCGCAGGGAATGGGCTGCGCCCACCTGACCGAGCAGCAGCGGGTCCTCCAAATCCACATCCACCCCGGTTTCCGGATCGATCAGATGCGTTCCGGCAATAATCTTTTCTTCAAACTCCAGGTTCCGGCCCAGATACGTCCCGTCCAGCACCACACATTGCCGGATTTCCGTCTGCGAATCAATCACCACCCGGTTACCGATCACCGCTTCGGGTCCGACAACTGAAAGCGCTTGAAATCGGCTGTTGTTGCCGATCATCACCGGCGGGTTCAACTGACAGGAGGGAGGAATCACCACGTTGAAGCCCACGTAGGAGCCCTCGGTGATCGAATACCCCGGAGCCAGATACCGTGAAATTCCTCCGCGCACCATCTGCATGTTCAGATCGAAATAGGCCTTTGGCGAATCGAGGCGGGCCACGGACAGACCTTCGTCCGGCGCTGAACCGCCGGAGGGCCAGGTCCCCTCCCTCAAAAAAGCG
>PXDP01000223.1 GCA_003565035.1 PVC group bacterium
CGGTGAGCACGGTGCCCGAATGACCGCGATGGACAATGCCACCACCAACGCCAAGAACCTGATCGAAGAAAACACCCTGCTCCGCAACCGCGCCCGCCAGGCCGCGATTACGACAGAACTCATTGAAATTATCTCCGGAGCTGAAGCATTATGAAGAGGGGTGTTGCTTAAATGTTTTTCTGTTGTGTTGTAAGGACAAAAACTGCAAAAGATCATGACTAACATCGAACAAAGACGAAATAAAAACAGAGGCTATCGAACCCTTAGGGTTTGGAAGCATTCTGTTGAACTTTATGCAGAGGTTGTCTCTTTGTGTCGTCATTGGCCTTACGATATGAAGCGTTTAGCGTCTCAAAGTATGGCCTCTGCGGATTCCGTGCATCGGAACATTGCTGAAGGATACAGTCGTCGATCATTGAAAGAGTATTTACAGTTCGTCAATTATGCTTTAGGCAGTCTGGGTGAGACGGGATCTTCTGTTTTGGCATACCTAAACGCAGGACAAATCTCAGAGGCTCAAGCTGATCAACTTGACGAGCGCATTTATCAAGTCGAAAATGAATTATTATCATTAAACCAATCGCTTTTAAATAAGTCTCTTGACACCATTTCAACCCAACTCCGTGAACCTTCGCCTACTTATGGTGATGAAGGAACAGACCTTTTGAAATTAATTAATCACCTTGCAGATGATTTATCTGATCAGGAAAGAGAACTTAACCTTATTAAATGTCAAAAAGTTCCAACCATATAATTAATTACTCCATTACCGCACTCCCCATTTCCCCATAACCCCCCTTTTTAATCCTATCCCGAGTCCCCTATGACAGCGAAAAAGAAAAAAACCTCTTCAGCCAAATCCGAATCCAGTGTGAATACCGGCCGTATCATCCAGGTGTTGGGCGCGGTGTGCGATATTGAGTTTTCCGAAGGCGGCATGCCGGCGATTCTCAATGCGCTGACCTGTTCGAATCCGTCCATCAGCGATCAGCCCGACAACCTCACCTTCGAGGTCGCGCTGCATTTGGGAAATAATGTGGTCCGCGCCATCGCCATGGACACCACCGACGGTCTTGTCCGCGGCATGGAAGTCCGCGACACCGGCGCGCCGATCAGCATGCCGGTGGGTGAGGGGACTCTGGGCCGGGTGATGAACCTGCTGGGGGAACCGATCGACAACCAGGGCGACGTGAAATGCGACACCCGCTCGCCCATTCACCGGGCCGCGCCCAAATTTGAAGATCAGGATACCACCGACAGCGTGCTGGTCACCGGCATTAAAGTCATTGACCTGCTGGCCCCTTACCGCAAGGGCGGGAAGATTGGTCTTTTCGGCGGTGCCGGTGTCGGTAAAACCGTGCTGATTCAGGAACTGATTCACAACATCGCTAAAGAGCACGGCGGATATTCGGTGTTCGCCGGGGTGGGGGAACGTACCCGTGAGGGCACCGCGCTGTTCAAGGAAATGGCGGATTCCGGAGTGATTGATAAAACCTCGATGATTTACGGTCAGATGAATGAACCCCCCGGAGCCCGTGCCCGTGTGGCGCTGTCCGCTCTGACGGTGGCCGAGCATTTCCGGGATGAAATGAATCAGGACGTGCTGCTGTTCGTGGACAATATTTTCCGTTTCACCCAGGCGGGTGCGGAAGTGTCCGCGGTGCTGGGCCGCATTCCCTCGGCGGTGGGGTATCAGCCCACGCTGGGCACCGACATGGGTGCCCTGCAGGAACGGATCACCTCCACCAAAAACGGATCGATCACCTCGATTCAGGCGGTGTATGTGCCTGCGGACGACTACACCGACCCGGCGCCGGCCACCACCTTCGCCCACTTGGACGCAACCACCGAACTCAGCCGTCCGATCGCCGAGCTGGGGATTTATCCGGCGGTGGATCCGCTGACCTCCTCCTCCACCATTCTCGCGCCGGAAATTATTGGTGAAGAGCACTATGCGGTGGCCCGCGGCGTGCAGGAAATTCTTCAGAAGTATAAAGAACTTCAGGACATCATCGCGATTCTCGGGATGGAGGAACTCTCGGAAGAGGACCGCCTCACCGTGCACCGCGCCCGGAAAATTCAGCGCTTTCTTTCCCAGCCCTTCCACGTGGCCGAACAGTTCACCGGACTCAAAGGCTGCTATGTGGAACTTGAAGACACCATCCGCTCCTTCAAAGAAGTGCTGGACGGCAAGCACGACGATGTTCCCGAACAGGCCTTCTATCTGGTCGGCAGCATTGACGACGTGCTCGCCAAAGCCGCCAACATGTAAGGCAAACCGGAAAACGTTTCATGAGCTATCCCATTCGTATTTTAACCCCGGAAGGCCCCGTGTTTGAACATGAGGCCATCGATGCCCTGCAGGTGACCGGCTACAAAGGCTCCATGGGGATTCTGACGGGACATGCGCCCATGATTTCCGCGTTGCTGACCGGTCCGGCGAAAGTCACCGTGGACGGGAAAGACCATTGGTTTGTTTTCGGGGAGGGGACCCTGGAGGTCCGGCCTCCGGCAGTGGTTCTCCTGATCGACTTCGCTGAAAAGGCCGCATCTTACGAAGACGCCAAGCGGATCTCCGCCGGAGACAGCGAGTAAGCGTCACCGACATGCCCGCCTGGATCAACCGACTCAAAGCAAAATGGGGAATCACGTCCACGGGACAGGTGATTGCGATTTTGGTGACCTTTTCCCTCGCGGGGCTTTCGATTACGCAGATCCGGCCGCTGGTGTGGGCGCTGTTCGGGTTCACGCCGGAAACGTCGATGTGGATTAAAGTTCCGACGTATCTGATCATGATCTTCCCGACGTATCAGATTATGCTCATGGTCTTCGGAACCCTGCTGGGTCAGTTCCACTTTTTCTGGGCGAAAGAGAAGGCGATGTTTCTGTTTCTGACGGGGCAGAAAAAACGCCCAAAAGCGGTGGATGAGGGGCGGGATTAGACAGGGAGGGAAAGGGACGGGTAGGGTCGGACACGGATGCGGTGTAAAGGGTCATAGTCCCGCGTTTACGCGGAAGTCCAGAGGGTCGTTTACGGCCCGGGAATGCGGTGGAAAGGGTCGTTCTGCCCTGCCTCCAAGCCAAAAGTCCCACGCCATAAGTCCCTCTCCGCAGACGTAAACACACATTTTACCCGATCCATTGAAACCCGCTCGCTAAAGCTTCGCTAATCACTTCCGCGTAAACGCGGGACTCCGACCCTTTGCTCAAGCTTCGCTAATCACTTCCGCGTAAACGCGGGGCTTCGGCCCTTTCTAAAATTCCCACAATTTCCGCCGGATGATCCACGATCCATTTGGCACCGTGGTGAAGCAATTCCTCCCGGTCGCGGAAGCCCCAGGTGACACCGATGCAGGGCATGCCCGCGTTGACGGCGGTGCGCACATCGGTGGAGGTGTCGCCGACAAAGATAATTTGTTCCGGCGCCAGTTCCCATTCACGGGCAATGTCCAGGGCCGCGTCGGGGGCGGGTTTGATGGGAATGCCGGGGCGGGCACCGCGAACCGCAGCCCAGGAAACAAGCGGAAAGAAGTGCTCGACAATGACGGTGGTGAATTCGTCGGGTTTGTTGCTGAGCACGCCAAGCTTCAAGGGCAGGGCGGTCAGTTGGCTGAGCAGCTCATGAATCCCGGGGTAGGGGGCGGACCAGTGGTACCAGGTGTCGGAGTACTGTCGTTTCATTTCCCGGACGATGCGGCTGCGGATCTCCGGGTCCGGCGCATGTTCCGGGGGCAGAACCCGGCGCGCCAGCGTGTCCATGCCGTCCCCCACATGATGATTATAGTCTTCGAGCGGATGGGTAGGATAGCCGTGACGTTCCAGGACGGTGTTCATGGCGTTGGCGATGTCTTTGAGGCTGTCCAGGAGGGTCCCGTCCAGATCAAAAAGAATGCCGGAAAAAAGGGGAGATGGGGTCATGCTGTTATGATAACAGGCTTCGCGGGCTCACGAAACCCAAAATGAAAGGAAACCTTCTGCTTCTGACTTTACAAAAGAGTTATCCATGTTTAACATGGAGCCATGCAAAAGATACAGGTTTTATTTCCGGACCCGTTGATGCGGAAGTTACGCGCAACTGCCGAGACGGAGGATATGCCGGTCAGTGAGGTCATACGCCGTGCCACTGAGCTTTGGCTGGACCGCTTTCCAGCCAAGCCTGGACTCAAGGTGAAAGCCGTGCCTGTTGTGCGGCTGGGAAAATGCAAGGTGGCACCTGAAGATCTTAGAGATAAGATTTATGAATAGCCTGGACACCAATATACTGATTTATGCGGTGAATCAGGATTGTGAGGAGCATGCAAAAGCGAAGGAGGTCTATGAAGAGCTTTTGGAAAATCCTTCGGAATGGATTATCAGTGATCAAATCCTGTTCGAATTTTACCGGGCGTTGAGGAATCCGGTTATTTTTGAGTCTCCGCTGCCCCATCAGGCCGCTTTGAAGCAGATTCGTTTCCTGCGTGAGGAAGCGGGTATTCTTCATTGTGCATACGATCATAAGCTCTGGGATACTTTGATGGTAGGGGTTCAAAAAGGAATCTCCAAATCGGTGAGGATTTTTGATCATGTCCTGGGCACAACTCTCCTCGTGAACGGTGTGAACACCTTCTATACCCGGAATACGAAAGACTTTAAGTCATTTGCCTTTTCGCGGCTGATCAATCCCATTGATTGAATTATCTTCTTCTGTCGAGTTGCCCCCCCCTTAACGCTACACCATGAAAAACAAAACATTCCCTATCCCGCATGATCAAATTCCCAGTGCCTGTTTCATTGTCGACATGGAGGCGTTGCGGGCGAACGGGCGGATACTGCGGGAGGTTCAGTCGGCTTCGGGGGGGAAGATTATTCTGGCGCTGAAGGGCTTCTCGATGCATCCGAGTTTTCCCGGCCTGCGGCCGTTTCTCGCGGGTACGACCGCAAGTTCACTGAACGAGGCCCTGTTGGGCTCGCTGGAGTTTGGCGGGGAGGTGCATGTGTACGCGGTGGCGTACACCGAAACGGATTTCCCCAAGTATCTGGATCTGGCTACCCATATCAGCTTCAACAGTGTGGCGCAGTGGCGGCATTTCCGGGAGCGGGCCCTGGCACGTCCCGGGGTGGCATACGGACTGCGGATCAATCCGGAATACAGTGAGGTGGAGGTGGATCTGTACAATCCCTGTATTCCCGGATCACGCTTCGGCATGACCGCTGCGGATCTGGAGGGCGAAGATCTCAGCGGTATTACCGGCCTGCATTTTCATACGCTTTGCGAGCAGGGGAGCGACACGCTGGAGCGGACGCTGGCGCGGGTGGAGGAAAAATTCGGTGCGCTGCTGCATCAGATGAGCTGGCTGAACATGGGCGGCGGCCATCATATCACGCGTCCGGATTATGACCGGGAGCGCCTGGTGCGCTGTATCCGTCATATGCGGGAGACGTACGATTTGGAGGTGATCCTGGAGCCGGGCGAGGCGGTGGCGCTGAACGCGGGCTGGCTGGTGAGTGAGGTGCTGGATGTGTTTGAGAGTCAGGGGCATCATCATGCCATTCTGGATATTTCCGCAACCGCGCATATGCCGGATGTGCTGGAAATGCCGTACCGTCCCTTTATTTTGGACAGCGGAGCCGCCGGCGAAAAAGCGCACACCTACAAACTGGGGGGCGTCTCCTGTCTGGCTGGAGACCGGATTGGAGACTACAGTTTTGACGCGCCGCTCAAACGCGGGGACCGCCTGGTCTTTACGGATATGGCCATCTACAGCATGGTGAAAACGACGCACTTCAACGGGGTGGCTCATCCTGCGATTGCCTTGTGGGATCCGGAAAACGGGGGGCTGAAAGTGACGCGGACCTTTGGATACCGGGAGTTCCGGGACCGGCTGGGGTGAGTATGGAGAGGGTAGAGGGTAGCGTCGGATTCAGGATAAAGAGTATGAGGATAATGGTTTCCATGAAAATGAATCATGATGAGTAAATTACCGGAATATTTAAAGGGTGTGCGGTTTGAGTGCACAAACTGCGGAGCGTGCTGCACGGGGGCATCGGGGCGCGTGCGGGTGAGCCGGGAGGAACTGGAGCGGATCGCGGCGCACTTGGGAGAGAGGGTGGATGCGGAGGCCCTGCCGGACTGGGCCGGTGATGAATGCGGTGAACTGCGGCTCCGCGAGCGACAAAACGGCGATTGCGTGTTTTATGTGGACAACCGCTGCTCGATTCATGCGGTGAAGCCGGGGCAGTGCCGCCGCTATCCGTTCTGGTTCCGGAATGTCCGCAGTGAAGCCGCCTGGGAGAAGACCTGTGCGGACTGTCCGGGAATCGGGGAGGGGCCGGAAATTGAACCAGAGGCGATTTTCCGCAGTGTGGCGGAGGATGTGGACACGGAATGAATTTCGTTCCTTGGCCCCCTCCGGTCTTGACGAAAGCCCTAAAAACAGACAGGTAGAACGGCCCCGCTTTTTTTTCAGCGATTTTTTAATGAATTTTGGAGTCTATATGTTGTTTTCTTCTCTGTTTGATGCCTCTGTTTTGCTTGCCATGGCCCCGCCTTCCGGTGAGGGAGGTCAGTCGCCCTTCGGCTTTACCATGATGATGTTTCTGTTTCTGGCGATCATGTATGTGATGATGATCCGCCCGCAGATGCGCAAAGAAAAAGAGCGCAAAGCGATGCTGGAACAAATGAAAAAAGGGGACAAGGTCCTGCTGTCGGGCGGAATTATCGGCCAGATTGCCCAGATTGACGGCAAGGTGGTGAAAGTGAAAGTGGCGGACAATGTTCGCCTGGAAGTGGTCAAAGGCGGCATCTCCATGATTCTCTCCGAGGATGAGGATCTGGAAAACACGCCGGTTCAGTGAGTTCCGGCTCTTTGCCCGCAGAATCGGGCGCAAATTTAAATGTAAAAACCTAACGAAAGATTCATCCCCGTATGAAGAATAAAAATATGATGTGGCGCTGGCTGGTGCTGGCGGGTTTGTGTGTATGGTCCTTTATGCTGGCCTGGCCGTTGAACGAAAAACTCCCCCTCGGCATTGACCTGGCGGGCGGTTACCGTTTTGTGTTGGATGTGGATTATGATGCCCTGCCGCTTGAAGAGGGGCAGAGCGAGCCCACCGCCGAGCAGCGGAGGGTGGCCCAGGACCAAGCATTGGAAGTGCTCCGGAACCGGATTGACGGGGCGGGCACGCGCGAGGCCACGGTCTACAAAGAGCCGGGTACAGGACATATCGTGTTTGAAATTCCGGGCGTGGGCGACGAAGAGCGTCAGCAGCTTGAGGATTTGATCAAGCGCCCCGCCTATTTGGAATTCCGCTTTCTTCACGAAGACAACGATGTCCTCGCCGCCCGTCTGTTTGCGGAAGGCATTTCGCCGCCCGGATACAACATTGTCACCGTGCAGGGACGTCAGTATTTTCAGCGGGATTCTGACTTTGTGCGTCCCGAGGGCGTGAGTGATGAGGAGTATCAGAACCGCATCGCAAATACCGGCCGGGTGTCAAGCCAGTATGAGATGATGCTTTCCAGAACCACGGTGGAAAACTTCGGCGACTTTTTTGAGCCGAATTTTGTGAATGTCCGTATCCAGTTGGAGGGAACCGCAGTCCGCCGCGCCCGTCCGGATCAGGATGAATTCGGACGCCTGCAGGTTGCCCTGAGTCTGACCTCTGAAGGTGCACAGCGCTTTTATAACATCACCAGAGACAACATCGGCCGTCGGTTGGGGATTGTCATGGATGACACCCTGTACAGTGCCCCGACAATTCAGGGGGCGATTGCCGGCGGCAACGCGGTGATTACCGGAAGTTTCACCTTTGAAGAGGTCTCTTCGCTGTCGAATGCGCTGAATTCCGGTTCGCTTCCGGTTCCCGTTCAGATTCTCATGCAGCAGCAGGTGCAGCCCTCTCTGGGGGCTGAATCGGTGGCCAGCGGTATTAATGCCGCGCTCGCGGGCATTGCCGTGGTCGTCGTGTTTATGCTGATTTATTATCGGGTTTCGGGGGTGATTGTAAATCTGGCCCTGGTGCTGGATGCGCTGCTGCTGCCTCTCGGTATGATGCTTGCGGCGGGGTTTCTGGGCATTTTCGCCACGGGCGGCGGTGCCGGTACCGGCAATATCAATATGCTCCCCACGCTCACCCTGCCGGGGATTGCGGGCCTGGTGCTGACCATCGGGATGGCGGTGGATGCCAACGTGCTTATTTTTGAGCGAATCCGCGAAGAACAAAAATCCGGGAAACGCTTTGTGACCGCAATTCAGTCGGGTTACGAAAAGGTGTTCAGCACCATTTTCGATGCCAACATCACCACGCTGCTGGTGGCGGTGATTCTGTTCATGCAGGGCTCCGGTCCAATCCGCGGCTTCGCGGTGATGCTGACGGCGGGGATTCTGGTGTCCATGTACACCGCCCTGGTCTTTACCCGCATGGGCTTTGATCTGCTGGCGGCCTATTCGCCGATCAAGACGCTGAAAATGATGTCAATCCTTCCGGATGATCTGAAAATCGATTTCCTCAGTAAGCGCAAGATTGCTTTTGGCATCAGTGCGGTTCTGCTGGTGGGCACGCTGGTGAACATGGGGCTGAAAGGCTCGGATGTTCTCGGCATCGATTTCACTGGCGGCACCACCATGCGCTTCAGTCTGACCTCGGATGAAGAGACGCGTCCGTCGGAAAGTGATATCCGGTCTGTGCTCGCGGCGGATGTTTCCGAAGCGGTGATTCAGTATCAGCGCGGGCTGACCGGCGAAGGTGCCGGCCTGGACACGCTGCAGGTGAACGTGGCGGCGGAATTCTCGGAAGTCACCCGCACCCGCCTGCTGGAGGCCTTTGGCGAAGAGCATGGCTTTCAGGTGATTCATTTGGAGGAGATCGGTCCCCAGGTCGGGGCGCAAATGCGGAACCGCGGAATTCGCGCGATTGTGTTCGCGCTGATCGGGATTGTGATTTACGTCACCTTCCGCTTTGAATTCGGCTTTGCCATGGGCACCATCACCGCGCTGGCGCACGACGTGCTGCTGACGGTGGGGATTTACACGCTTTTCGGCCGTCAGTTGAGTTTGCCCATTGTTGCGGCACTGCTGACGATTGTCGGCTATTCCGCGAACGATACGATCGTGGTATTTGACCGCATCCGAGAGGACCTCAAGCTGCTGAAAGGCAAGCCCTATAAAGACATCGCCAATATCAGTATCAATCAGACTCTGAGCCGCACGTTGCTGACATCAGTGACGACGCTGTTGACGGTGCTGATGCTGTTGATCTTTGGTGGCGGCGCGATCAACGACTTTGCCTTTGCGCTGTTTATCGGTGTGCTGGTCGGGACCTATTCATCGATCTTTGTGGCCACGCCGGTGATGCTGCTCTGGCACAAAGACGAGAAGACGGCCAAAGCGTGAGGGAAGGGGGTGCCTCCTCGCGTATGATTCAGCGCGTCCCCCGGATCTGGTTGGACGAGTCCGTTTCCCCTGGTGAAGCCAGGGTGCTCGCGGATGCGTTCAACCTTCCTCTGCCGATTGCCGAGGTGATGGTCCGCCGGGGAATTCGCGATCCGGCGTGTGCGGAAATCTTTCTGGATCCCCGTCTGGAGCGCTTGACCGATCCGCTGCGTCTTCCCGACATGGCCAAGGCCGTGGACCGGATCTGGAAAGCGCTGCTGAGCGGTGAACGGATTCTGGTTTTCGGGGATTATGACGTGGACGGGGTGACGAGCACCGCTCTGCTCAGCAAAGTCCTGCAGGGACTGGGCGGGGTGGTCTTTCGCTATATTCCCCATCGGATTGATGACGGCTACGGTTTGAGCCGCGAGGTGCTGGAACAGTGTCTGGAGGCCTACTCACCGGGACTGATTGTGACGGTCGACTGTGGCACCGGCAGTGTGGAGGCGGTCAACGCCGCCCGCGGAGCGGGTGTGGACGTGATTGTGACTGATCACCATGAAGCGAGCGGCGAAATTGCGGACGCCTTTGCCCTGGTGAACCCCAAGCTGGGCGAGGCGGAGGATTTGCACACGCTGGCCGGCGTCGGCGTGGCCTTCAAGCTTTGTCATGCGCTGGTGAAAATTGGACGTCAGCGGAACATCCCCATCAGCGGTCGGCTGGATATGCGTTCGCTGATGTATTTGGTGGCGCTGGGCACGGTGGCCGACATGGTGCCGCTGGTGGGAGAGAACCGGATTCTGGCGCGCTTCGGGATTTCGGTGCTGAACAAACGGGAAGTGGCGGGCATCGACGCGCTGGCCCGCAATGCCGGGGTTCAGCAGACCATGACCAGCTATCACATCGGATTTGTGCTGGGACCGCGAATCAATGCCGCGGGCCGCATGGCCTCGCCGGATACGGCCTTGAATCTGTTGCTGGCGCAGTCCGCGCACGAGGCGGAACCGCTGGCGGCGGTCCTGGAAAATGCGAACAAGGAGCGTCAGGCGATTGAACAGGCGATTCTGGAGGAGGCCGTCGAGGAGATTGAATCCTTTTACGATGCGACCGTTCCCGGGGTGCTGGTGGTGGCCCGCCGGAGCTGGCATCCGGGCGTGGTGGGCATTGTCGCGTCCCGGCTGGTTCGCCGCTATCACCGGCCTTCGATCGTCATCTCCATCGGTGAGGACGGGGTGGGGCGCGGAAGCTGCCGGAGTATTGAGGGGTTTGACCTGATTACGCATCTGACCGAGATGGATCCGTTTTTGCTGCAGTATGGCGGCCACCGCATGGCGGCGGGGCTGGATATTCCCGAAGAAAAGATTCTCCCTTTCCGCAAAGCAATCAGCGAACGGGCCCGCGAGGTGATGGCCAAAGAGGATCTGCGGCCGCGTCAGCACATTGACGGCTGGATTACGCCATCGGACTTAAATGAGCATTTCATGGCCGCACAGGACCGTCTGATGCCCTTCGGGCATGAGAACACCACGCCGGTCTGGGGCATGCGGCAGGTGGTGCCGCGTCACTGGCAGGTGGTCGGCGGCGGAAAGCATGTCCGGCTGGTGATTGACTCACCCTATGGACCCCGGGACGCGATCGGGTTTGGCATGGGCGAGCGGGAAAAACCGGAAGGACCGATTGATTTGGCTTTCCAGTTGCGGCGGAATGTGTTCCGCGGCGAAGAAAAACTGCAGTTGATGCTTCAGGATTTCCGGTGAACCCTGGACGGCTCAGTTTGAGCCGTGGGGAAACACATAGAGCATCAGGTAGACGATGACACCGGTGATGTTCACGTAGAGCCAGACCGGCCAGAGTTTTTTCGTGATGCGGACATGGGCGGTGAAGTTTTTCTTCAGCGCGGTGACCACGGCGGCAATGATAAACGGGAGCTGGGCCACGGCCAGGATGATGTGGGGAACCAGAATGAGCAGGTAGATGAAGCGAAGGACCGCGCCGCCTTCGTAGTGCATGCTTCCCTTGAGAACAAAGAAATGATAATACAGATAACTGGCCAGAAACAGACCGGAGGCACAGAGGGCCTTGGTCATGTTTTTCCAGTGTCCTGAAATATTGCCCTGCTTAATGGCTTTCCGGCCAACGATCAGAAAAAAAACAGAGGTGAGGTTTAGGATTGCATTCAGGGTGGGAAGAAAAGATATAGGAGCTAGGGGCATGTTGTGTCTCGTTGGGTGTTTAATCAATGAATAAAAATGTTTCGTATCGACCTTTACGCGCAATCCGTCACCTGTTGGGACGGGGACTTGTGCTTGCGCTGTCCATTGCGGTCGCCGTATTGATCAGTTCCTTATTCCTGCGAATTACTGAAAAGGCAAGGGCGATTTCGGTCGAACGGCCTGAAAACGAACCGGAACCGCCGTCCCGGGCGCCGGAAAGTCTGCGGGTTGTCACCTATAACCTGTCCCATGGCCGCGGCTCCGGTGCGGAGACGCAGAGTGGTGGCCGGGCGGATGCCGCGGTAATCCGGGACAGACTGGAGCGGGTGGGGGAACAGTTCGGGACAATGGGCCTGGATCTGATTGCGCTGCAGGGCGTGGATTTTGAGTCGTGGCGCAGCGGCGGCATGGATCAGGCCGCGGTGGTTGCGGCGGCCGCGGGGTTTCCGTATGTCGTCCGGCAGCGGAACATGGATAAAGGCATTCCCTTTTTTCGGCGGGTCGCCCATGGAAACGCCCTGTTGAGCCGTTTTCCGATTCTGGAGGCGAAGCGGGTGGAATTTCCGCCCTTTTCCAATTGGGAGAAAGCGAGGGCCGGGAATCCGGATGGACTGCTGGCCACGGTCCGCATAGGGGCCGACCGGGATGTGCGGGTTCTGGTGACCGCTCTGGATGCCCGCAGCGAGGAAATCCGGGTCCGGGCCGCCGGGGAGATTGTCAGCCTTCAGCGGTCGAGCCGGATGCCCATGCTGGTGATGGGCACGCTGAACAGCACCCCGCCCGGCTTTCCGATGTCGGAAACCCCCTCCAGCGGCCAGAATGCCATCGAGTTGCTGGAAAGCTTTGGCGGGTTTCAGCGCCGGCCGGCCCGCGGTCAGGCCACCTGGCATGATTTCACCCATCCGGTCCAAGGCCCCCGCAGAATTATCGACTGGGCGCTTCCCGACCGGAGCTGGACGGTGCAGCAGCACCAGGTGCTGCGGGATATTCAGGAATCAGAGCATTTTCCTGTGATGGGCACCTTTCGCCTGCGTTAAAAATTCAAGCTTCTTTCTGGACCCTACGGGGCGAAATGCGGTATAAACCCCGCATTTCAATTCCCATAAACCCTTAACCGGATGTCGTCGTATGCGTTCAGTATTGTTGTCTTGTTTGTTTCTGTTTTCAGGGTCCATGCTTCTTGCGGAGCCCACGGACGGTTTTGTCACGGATCTGAATATGGGCCTGACCCTGAATCGGGGCAATACGGAAAACAGTTTGATCAACGCGGGGCTGCAGACACGCAACATCACGGAATCGGCTGATTTCCGTGCCTCGCTTGCCTACAATTACGGTCGCACCACCCGGAACAATTCCGCGGATGCCGACCGCACCTTTACGTCGACCGACAACACCAAGGCCGAGGTCCAGTACAATCACCTTTTCTCAGAGCGGGCGTATGGTCTGGTGGCCTTTTCCGCATTCCGCGATGAACTGGCGGAAATTCAGTACCGGATTCTGACCGGTCCGGGTCTGGGGTATTTTCTGGTGCGCAACGAAATTTGGTCGCTGGCCGTTGAGGCGGGTATTTCGTATCTGGTGGAGGAAGTGGACAATGAGACTGATGATTATGCGGTCTTCCGTTTTGCCCAGATCTATGAACGGGATCTCAGCGAGAATGCGTCGGTCTGGCAAAATCTTGAATATCTGCCTGAGAGTGAGGACTTTGAAAATTATTTGCTGAATTTCGAGATCGGTGCCCGGGCAAAACTGAATGGGAACCTCAGCCTCAGGGTCGTTCTGACCCAGCGGTATGATAACACGCCCGCTGCCGGAAATGATCGCAGTGACTGGTCACTGGTTTCGGGGATATCGTACCGGCTGTAACCGCGAACCGCAGAGTGATGGGGTGTGAATGTGGTGGAGTCAAGGGAGCGCAATCCCACTGCCGCATGAAACGCTATTCGCCATTACCCCGCCTTTCCCCCTGCGCGGGGATGAGCCAGGTTATAGACTTCTTTCATCCGCTCAATGGAAACGTGCGTGTATATCTGTGTGGTGGAAAGGCTGCTGTGTCCAAGAAGTTCCTGCACGCTGCGCAGATCGGCCCCGGCATCCAGGAGGTGCGTTGCAAAGGAATGGCGCAGCGCGTGCGGGGAGAACTCCGGATTGAGTCCGGCGGCGGTGAGCATGGTTTTCATCATCCGCTGTATGGAGCGGTTGCTCAGGGCGGTGCCGTGTTTGTTCAGAAAGAGGGCGGAGGGTCGTTTGAACTCTCCCAGAGAGGCGAGAAAGGCTTCGCGGGCCTCCATTGCTTCGTGCAGGGCGGTGACCGCCGGGGAGCCCATGGGGCACATGCGCTCTTTTTTGCCTTTGCCGAGCACGCGGATCACCCCGCCAAAAAGATCAATCCGGTTTTCGCGCAGGCTGGTTAACTCGCTGAGGCGAATTCCGCAACTGTAGAGCATTTCGAGGATGGCGGTATCCCGGACGGCGGCATAGCGCTTGAACGCATCGGGGTCGTTTTGCGCGGCCAGCAGAGCCTTCGGGGCGTCCAGAAGACGGCCGACCTCCCCAGGGCCGAGAATGTCCGGCAAATTCCGGTCACGGCGTGGCTGGGGGAGGCCGGCAAAGGGGTTTCCCTCAACTTTGCCTTCCCGGTGGAGAAATTTAAAAAAGCTCCGCAGGCTGGAAAGTTTCCGGCTGGTGGTGGCGGGTCTGGCACCGCTTTGTTGAACGCCTGCCAGAAAACTCCGTGCGTGGATGCGGGAAATTGAGGCCCAGGGATAGGGCGGCGGCGCATCCGGCCATTGGTGCCGGGCAAATTGATAAATGTCCCGGGCATAGTTGTCGAGCGTATGCGGGGAGGCGTTTTTTTCGCCATCCAGGTGGCGGAGGTAGGCGTCGAGATCCGGGTCGACGCTCATGGGCACCGGGGAAGCACAGCCAGGCTGAACGCGTCAGCGTTTCAGCATGGCTTTGAGTTCGGGGCTCAGATATTTTGAATCCGACCAGTCACGTCCCTCGGGATGCTGCCAGTATTCCAGGCTGGCTTTGAGGACATCGGGGCGGCTGACGATTCCCACCAGCTTTTCCTGGTCCATGACCGGAAGCCGCCGGTAGGGCCGGTGCATGAAGATGCCGGCCACCATGAACAGATCGGCTTTGGGGCCGACAGTTTCCGGATGCATGACCATGTATTCGGCCACGGTTCCCCGGGGGAGATTGCTGTATGCGGCGGCGGCGAACAGGCTCATGCAGTCTTTTTCAGAGAGCATGCCGACCAGGGTGTCTTCCTCAACCACCGGTGCGCCGGACACATCGTGTTTCATCATTTTCAGCATGGCATCATAGATGTCCATGTCAGGCTTGAGGGTGACCAGTTCTTTGGTCATAAAATCTTCAACAATAGGAATTTTGCTCATAGGGGCACTCCGGGTTGGGAGAAGTTCAGCCGACCGGACTGGATCAGGCACTGGCGTAGTTTTGCTTGAGAACGTCTCCGAGATGGATCTCTTTCAGTGAATCGACCACGGCCTGACAGCCGCTGAAATCCTGAAACGCGGTAAAGCGGTCGGGGATGGCCACGCAGTGCACACCGGCGGTCATGGCGGCTTTGGTGGCGGCCATGCTGGTGGTCAGTGCCAGAGAAACCGGTGCCAGAAGTTCGTGATCTTTGCACATTTTCAACCAGGCATCGGCGCGGGGATAAGGCTCCCATTGGTTGCCGAAGGCGGAATATTCGATTCCGAGACCGGGCAAATCCAGTCGGTCGCCCAGAATTTCACGCGGACCCTCGGGGAGGGCTGTGAGGGCGTAGACCGGCATTTCACGCTCGCGGGCCTGGACAATCACATCCCGGAGTTCGTCCGAAACCTGAATATTCCCGGTTTCCAGATGCATGCGGAGTCCGCTGATCAGTTCATCGGCCAGCTTTTTCGGGGTGCCTTTTTTAATGCCGAGGGCGGTCTGGATTTGCTCAATCACTTTTTGCGGGGTGGCGCTGAGTGCATAGCGTGAAAGGTGCAGGGGCTGAAGATCCTGATCCTCAAAAATGGTTTTCAGGACGTCCAGCGTGGCTTCACGCATGTTGGCCACCAGGTGGTCAAATTCAAAAAGAAGGGCGGCGGTCCGGGGAGATTCAGGGTTGGATTCGGAGGATGACTTCAATGGGGGCTCCAGAAGGGGTTATAAACAGTCAAAATGGCTCTGCGTTATATGGTTACGGGATGAAATGTCAAGTGAGAGTCTCGTTTTCGGAAAGGCAGCAATGACAGAGAAGGGGATACACCCCGGTGGCTTCCAGGGTGTCGGATGCCGAAAGGGGGATGTTGGTGAGAAAGACAGGAAACAGGTCCGGGTCTTCAAGAGGTCGGCCGTGGGAGCCTTTGACCTGCTCTGCGCAGAGCGGTATGACATCCAGGGTGTAGCGGAAGCCGAGTTTCTTCTGCAGCAGACGGCGGAGAATTCTGAGTTTTGGAAAGCGCAGACGTGGATCCAGATGCAGTTCGGCGGGGTCGTATCCAGGCTTGTTATGGATATCGACGGTCGGAGCAAAATCGGGAGCCAGCGCGTCATCCAGCCAGTAATAATACGTAAACCAGGCGCCGGGGGCGGCCAGGGCAATCAATTCGCCGGAGCGCGGGTGGTCAAGTCCCGCCTCGCGAATTTGGTCACCTTCCAGAAGCTCCGCCACCCCGGGAACGGCTCCGAGAAGGGCTTTGACTGCGGGAAGATCCGCAGAGTCACGCACATAAATATGGGCGATTTGATGATCGGCGACAGCAAACGCGCGGCTTTCACCCGGAATCAGAATTTCGCCACCCTGTTCGTTTCGGACTTCGAGCAGGCCGGCTTCCCGGAGGACGCGGTTGAGATGCACCGGTTGATTCACAGCCTCGATGCCGTATTCGGAGAGGACAATCACCCGGGTGCCCCGGTTTTCGTAAAAGCGGATAAGATCGCCGCAGACCGCATCGATCTCCTGGAGGTTTTCCGCGGTTGCCGGATGGTCGGGTCCGTTGCGCTGCAGGGTGTAGTCGAGGTGGGGGAGGTAGACCAGAGAGAGGGTTGGGTCGTGCAGTTCCGCGACCCGTTTGGCGGCATTGGCGATCCATTGGGAGGAACGGATCGTGGTATTGGGGCCCCAGAAATTAAACAGGGGGAAAGGTCCCAGTTCATGTTGGAGGGTGTCGCGCAGGGACATGGGGCGCGTAAGGATGTCGGGGATTTTTACACCGTCGGCTCTGTATATGGGCCTGGGTGTGGCTGCAAAATCCACGGTGGAGTTCATGTTGTACCACCAGAAGAGATTCGCGCAGGTGGCCTCAGGGTTCGCTTCCCGCAGGTGATCCCAGAGTTTGTCGGCTTCAACAAGCTGGTTGGACTGCCGCCAGAATTTTATTTCGTCGTGATCTCTGAAATACCATCCATTGGCCACGATCCCGTGTTCGCGGGGAAGCTTACCGGTGAGGTAGGTGGCCTGAACAGAACAGGTCACCGAGGGAAGCATCGGGCGGATGCGCCGGAGGTGACCTGTTTCAAGCCAACGGTTCAGGTTGGGGGTGTTTTCGCCGAGCAGAGAGGAGGTCAGCCCGACGACATTGAGCACCGCAAGCGATTGCATGGCGGAAAAAAGGCCGGCGAAAAGCCGGCCGGGGTGGATCAGTTGAAATCTTCGCAGATTTCTTCCGCGAGTTCCTCGGCGGCTTCAATCGCTACCGCTTTGCGCTGTTCAAAGTCCACGTGAAGTTTGGGGTTCTGCCCATCGGCCCAGATCACACTCACATCGCTCAGGCCGATATCCTCAAAGGAGGTTTCGATGGCGGGGCTGAGACCGTCGCGGGGATCGTTTTCGCTGAAAACCTGATGGGAACTGACCAGCAGAACCAGTTTTTTGATCTTGTGGTTGGCTTCGTTGCCTTTGTCGGTGATGGTGTAGAGCAGACCCGGGTTGAGGATGTGGTCAAGCCAGGCTTTCATCATGGCCGGCATGGAGTAGTTCCACATGGGCATGGTGAGCACAAGGATATCGGTGTCGCGGAGGATCGTGGCCTGTTCGTTGGCGTAGTGGGCGGCGGCCTCCTCTTCGCGGGTGGGGACGTAGCCGTCGATAAGCTGCGGATACCAAAAATTCCGGAATTCAGCGGTGGTGTATTCGGCAGGCTGCTCGAGGGTGAGGTCCACATTGGTGATGCGGGCATTTTCGTTGAGGGTCACCAGCTGGGCGAAGAATGAAGCGGCGATTTGTTTGGAGGCCGCTTCCTCCATGGGCTGGGGGTCGGCGCAGATGTGCAGAATATTCATAAAATGTGTTAACTCCTCAATGTGGTTGATACCGTTTGTCGGTTGAATGTCCTTAAACGCTTCCCGGCCCTCTGGCAATCCTCTTTCTTGATTTTTAAGGAGGGATCAGACCAGCACTTCACCGCGGCGCAGGCGGCAGAGACGGCTCATGTAGCCGCCCAGCACCCGGGAGTAGTCCACATCCTTGCCCATGGCCATGAGTTGTTTGTGGACAATCCGGAGTCCTTCCTGCTCGGTCTCGGCCGCGACCACGTTGGCGTAGCGCCGGTCCGGATCGGGTTCCACAAACTTTGCCAGCACATCCACGAACTCTTTGTTTTCGCGGATATGATCCGGGAGCAGATCGCGGAAGTGGTTCGGAAGATCCATTTTAAAGTGATAGAGGTCTTCTTCGGTCATGCTGCGGGCATCCACAAGCGGTTCGCCGCGGAGGAGTTCGAGGCCGACCATGCCGACGCCATAGATATCGGACTGCTCGGTGGCGGGTTCGCGCCGGTGATTTTCGGGGGCCATGTAGAGCGGACTTCCCAGCAGAATGGAGACCTTTTCGCGGGGTTTGACCGCGCGGCCGTAGTCGATGACTTTCACGTACCCGAACTGGTCCACCATGACGTTGGAGGGTTTCATGTCGCTATGGATGAAGCCGGCTTCGTGCAGGGCTTCAAGGCCTTTGAGCATCATGCGCATGAGATAGATGGCCACGCCGGGCTGCATGGCGAGGTTGTCGCCCCGGCGGCGGAAGATGGCATCGTGCATCAGGTCCCATTCCTGGGGCGACATGAGCTGGGCCACCTGTTCCATGCGGCGGCCGGTGAGCAGATAGCGGAGGTCCACTCCGTTGATGAGTTCCATCTGCAGGTAGCCGATGCCGTTGACTTCGTCGTAGGTCTCCATGGAGACCAGATTGGGACTGCGGAGGCGCTGCATCACGGAGATCTGGCTGGCGATCCGGCCCATATCCGTCCAATACAGAGCGGGGGAGGAGTAGATGCCGGGATCAAAGACTTTGATGGCGTGGCGGGTGAGGCAGCCGCGGCCGCCCTGGCGGTTGGCCATATAGACGACCCCCTGCCGACCGCGACCGATCTCTTCTGCAAAGCGGTAGCAGACCGGATAATAGATGACCTGGTCGTGGATGACCTGATCAAAATTTTCAATCAGGCGTTCCCGGTCGCGCTGGACACCGTGGGGTTGTACACGGGTCAGGGCGTCCTGGCGTTCGGCCAGGGTCATGGTGGTGGCCCCGGAACCGCCGGGCTGATCGATTTCGGCGAGGGTTCGGGTTTCGTCGGGTGTTAGAATGGGTTGAGTTTTATCCATGGACTGTGGAACCTTACGCCAATATCGAAAAATGGTAAAGCGCAATTCCGGCAGCGACGCTGGCGTTGAGGCTGTTGATGTGGCCCTGTTGGGGGATACGGGCGATCACATCGGCTTCGTTGAGGATGTATTGGCCGATGCGTTTGTCTTCGCCGCCGATCACCAGAAGAAGGGGGCGGGGATCCGTCACAGGGACGTCCGAAAGCACGGTATCCCCCTGCATGTCGAGGGCAACGATGCGGTATCCGACTTCGCGGGCGCGTTTGACGTAGCGGGTGCTGTTAGCGGCGCGGACGATGCTCAGGTGTTCGCAGGCCCCGGCACTGGTTTTGACGACCGAGGGGTAGATGTCGGTGGAGCCGCGAAGGGGCATGAAGACGGTCTTGAAGCCGAAAAGATCCGCCGAGCGGAGAATGGCACCGGCATTGCGGGGATCCTCGATGTTGTCGAGCAGCAGCAGACGGGGTGCCTCGAAGAGGCTGTCATTCAGGTCGGTGTATGGAAAGGCTGAGGCATAGAGAACCACACCCTGATGCTGTTTGCTGCCGCAAGTGTTGAACAGCTCC
>PXDP01000455.1 GCA_003565035.1 PVC group bacterium
ACGGCCCGCGCTCTTCCGTCACCGACCTCTTTCTCGCGCACGGTCTCTTCCTGCTCCCGCTGGCCCTCACCCTGCCCGTGCTCCTCTGTGCGCCCGCCCTGCGCCGTGCCCCCCGTCCCCACCGCCTCTTCGCCGCCGCCCTCGGAGCCGGTGCACTGCTCCTCATTCTTCTGCTCGAACTCGTCGTTCTCGACGGCGATATCGGCCGAATGAACACCGTCTTCAAATTCTACTACCAGATCTGGTGGATTCTCGGACTGCTCACCGCCCTCGCCGTCTCCGCCGCCCTCAGCAGCGGCAGACACAGCCTCCCGGCCCTCACCGCCGCCATCACGGCTCTGGCCGTCTGCCTTCTCGGACTCGTCTATCCCCGCACCGCCGTACCCGCCAAACTCCGCGACCGCGTGTGGACCCAACCCCGCACCGGTCTCAACGGACTCGCATACCTCGAACACGCCACCCTGCACATCGACGGACAGATCCTTCCCCTCAACGACGATCTCCGCGCCATCCGCTGGCTCCGCGCCAACGCCTCCCCCCTTGACATCCTCATCGAAGCCCACCGCCCCGAATACCAGTGGGGCGGCCGCATCAGTTGGCACACCGGCAATCCCGCCGTCCTCGGCTGGGCCTGGCACATGCGCCAGCAACGCCCCCGTCCCGGGGCCGACCGGGCCGTGTTCCACCGCCAACAGGACATCCACACCTTCTACACCGCATCCGACCCCGCCGCCGCCCACAGGATTGCCCGGCGCTACAACGCACGATTTGTGGTCTTCGGAGACCTTGAACGCCTCACCTACGGCACCGCCGCCCAGGATCTTTTTGAGAACAGCCCCCTGTTCCGGCCCGTCTTCCGCTACGGAGCCACCACCCTCTACGAAGTAAAATCAGAGTTCCAACGGATAGCTGCGCCGGACAACGGATGATGAAGACGTATGGGGGGGGCGGGGAGATGGGATTGGCCTTAATGTAAAGATTTGGTTTACAGGATCAATCAGGTTTTGTACCACTGAAAGAATGAAACCACACATTCTTCTGATTACGACCGACCAGCAACGTTACGACGCGCTGGGGATTAACGGCAATCCACACCTGGAAACCACCACCCTGGACAGCCTGGCCGCTCGCGGAGTGAATTTCGACAGGAGCTATGTAACCTGCCCCGTCTGTATTCCGGCCCGGCGCACTCTTCTGAGCGGTCAGCATCCCTTCACACACGGTCTCCGCTGGTACCAGGACGGACTGGACTGGGATCCGCCCTTCACCCTCCCGGGCCTTCTCAGCGATGCGGGGTATCAAACCCAGCTTGTCGGAAAAATGCACATGCATCCAATCGGCAAACGCCACGGATACGACCATATCATCCTCAGCGAAACCAGCAACTGGCGCCCCGACTCCCCGTTGCAGGGCCGCAACGATTACGTCCGCTGGCTCCGCAGTCAGGGCGTGCAGGAGCATCCGCATTTCCACGGAATCAACGGCAACGGCCGTCAGGTGTCCCCCTGGCCCCTGGAAGACCGCTTCCACCACAACAACTGGCTGGCACGGGAGGCCGCGAAATTTCTCACCGAAGACCGCGATCCGGAAGCGCCCTTCTTCCTGCACCTCAGTTTTTTCCATCCGCACCCTCCCCTGGTGCCCACCCGGGATTATCTCGACCGCTACCTGGAGAAAGACCTCCCCGACTCCCCCATTGGCGAATGGGTGCCGGACATGCCCCTGCGCCCCGGCATTCCCTCAGACAGTGCGGTGGGGCCCTTCGATCCCGAACAGATCCGCCGTGCCCGGGCCGCGTATTACGGACTGATTCATCACATTGATGACTGCATCAATCATGTTTTGGAGTCCTGGCGCGTCTATGGCCACTCGCGGGCAAAAGAACCGCTCTACGTCATATTCAGCTCCGATCACGGAGAGATGCTCGGTCAGCACCAACTCTTCCGGAAAAGTCTGGGGTACGAAGGTTCCGCGCATGTACCTTTCTTCGTCAGCGGCTACAACGTGCCCATCAAAGCCGGCCGCAGCGATGCCCTCGCCTGCTGGGAGGACATCCTGCCCACCATCGCCGATCTCGCCGGCGTTCCGCTGCCCGGTCCCGTGGACGGCATCAGCCTCGCCCCGGGTATCCGCGGGGAATCACAGAAAGGCCGGGAGGAACTCACCGGTATGTGCCATGGCCAGCATACCAATTACTTTCAAATCCGGGGGCGCCACAAGTACATGTGGTTCGAAAAAACACACGAAGAGCAGCTCTTCGATCTCGAAGCGGACCCCGACGAAACCCGGGATCTCTCCGGCGATTTGTCACTGCTCCAGCCCTTCCGCGAGTCTATGGCGGCTATTCTGGACCGGGAAGGCGGCATCACCTACGACCCCGCCAAACTCACCCCCTGTGCCAACCGCCCGCCCAAAGTCCTCTACGGCGATAACGCCTGAAAAGCCATAGCCTGTCAGTAAATTTAAGACGTTCCGCCCGTTTTCCGATCATCGGAAAACGACGTGTGGCATTTTCCGATGATCGGAAAAGTACGCGGACGGGTGCATACACAAAAAAACGGCAGCGTTTGGCTGCCGTTTTTTTGGAGCGTGTATGCCTGAAGGCTTACAGGTTCGGGTTCACCGTCGACCACTGATCGAGGGGCGGCAAAACGCCCATGCCGATGACTTCGTCCCGCAATTTGACCAGGTGCTGGTACGAGGCCTTGAGGGCATCAATTTCTTCCGGCAGGCCTTCGGGCATGGAGAGCTTGAGGCCGTCGGAGGTCAGTTGTGTCTCCATGGCCATCATGATGCGTTCGAATCCGGAACCGTTGACATAGCCGCCGACCGGCCAGGGATAGCCTTCGCCTTCGATCACCCCTTTAATCATCATCACGGACTGATGCGCGGGGCTCTGGAACGAACTGCGGCCGCGCAGTTGAATGACTTTTTTGCCGCCCTGGGACACATGTCCGCGAATCGCATCCCACTGTTCCTGTGTGAGACGGTCCGTGCCAATCAGTTCTGTCAGGGGGGTGCCCTTCACTTTCGCGGTGGAGGCGAAAACGGCCATCATTTCGCCGTGTCCGCCGTAGGTGCGGCAGCCGGTGACTTCGTCCTGACGGACACCGAAGTGCTGCGCCAGCGCGGTCTGCAGACGGGTGGAGTCCAGTGCGGCCAGCGTGCCGACCTTGGAGGGATGCAGTCCGGAATGCACCAGGGCGACAAGCCCGGTGATGTCGGCGGGGTTGAAAATCACCACCAGAAACTTCAGATCGGGGCAATAGGCTTTGATGTCTTTGCCGAGCTGTTCCGCGATTTCGGCGTTGCCTTTGAGCAGGTCTTCGCGGGTCATGCCGTCTTTGCGCGGTGCGCCGCCGGAGGAGATGATGTATTTGGCATCGGTGAGGGCCTCTTTGATGTCCGTGGTCCAGGTCAATTGAGCCCCGGGAAACGCGCAGTGGTACATTTCCTCGGCCGCGCCTTTCAGTCCGGGTTCGAAGGGATCGTATCCGCAAACGTTGGGGGACAGTCCCATCGTCAGAACTGCCTGCATCATGTTGGAACCAATAGCGCCGCCGGCGCCCAGAATCACAATTTTATCTTCGGTCAAGTAGGCCATGCCTTTACATCTCCTTAAGGGGTGGGTGAATAGAAGGGTTGGTGAATAAATCAGAAATAAGTCCTACCCGATTTTCGGGCGGGGTAAAGCATGTTCTGTGACGGAATGTCCGGGATTTCTATTTTTGCTCTCCGTGTTTGGCGTGGACGGCCTCCATCCGGCGGACCACATCCCGGGCCATGCGCAGGCTGGCCTGATCGATCATGGATCCGCCAATGGCCGCTGCGCCGCGTCCCTGCGCCTGCGCGGCCTCATAGGCGGCAATCACTTCGCGGGCCCGCGCGACTTCCGCGTCGTCCGGAGCAAACACCCGGTTCAGGCCCTCCAACTGGGAGGGGTGTATCGCCCACTTGCCGTCAAAGCCCAGGGCCCGGCTCCGCGCCGCCGCCCGGAGCAGCCCCTCCGGGTCCCTGAAATTGCCGTAGGGGGCGTCGATGACCTGCAACCCGGCGGCTTTGCCGCACATGATCAGCCGACCGTAGACAAAGTGCAACGGATCGCCCGGATACACGCCGTCCGCCTCGCCATGTCCCGAAACCGAGGTCAGGGGCATGTTCACGCTGGCGGAGTAATCCGCGATCCCGAAAACCAGACAGCGCATCCGCGGCGAGGCGGCGGCGATCGCGTCCGCATCCCGCAGAGCCCGGGCACTCTCGATAATCGCTTCAATCCCGATGGGCGTTTCAATGCCCGCTTCGGCCTCCAGCGCGGTCAGGGCGCGGTCCACAAACGCGAGATCCCCTGCCGACTCGACTTTCGGCAACACCACCGTATCCAGCCGGACGCCGGACGCCGGAATGACCTCCAGCAGATCGCGCAGGGCAAAAGGACTGTCCACCGGATTGATCCGCAGGGTCATCGTTTTACCCCCCCAGTCCAGCGTATTCAGCGAGGCCGCGACCACCGCCCGGGCCGCGGTTTTCTCTGCGGCCGGACAACTGTCCTCCAGGTCGAGCATGATCACATCCGCAGTGGATGCGGCGGCTTTGGCGTGCATGGAATTCCGGTGGCCCGGAACGGATAAAATACTGCGTCTGAGTTGATTCATGCGCGAGGGATTACCAAAGTTTCCCGGAGGAATCGAGCCTTTCCCGACCGCGCATCAGTCAAATTGAACAGGAAGACTGTGCGGCGGAAGCAGAGTGCGTTCGACCCGCCGGTCGGTATAGAGGATGTTGTAGCCGCCAAAATGCGGGCCGGGCACCCGGTCATCCAAGGCCTGAAGATCCACCAGCACCCAGGTGGGTTCCGGCCGGTTCAGCAGCGAGGTGTTGTTCAGGGCGGGATTCCAAAGATAACTGATTCCAT
>PXDP01000473.1 GCA_003565035.1 PVC group bacterium
CGCTCTGCAAGAACACCCTCTCCTTTCACCGCAAAAAAATCATCCGCCAGCGCCGCCCGCGTGGTCGGCAGTTCCGCCATCACCGCACATTCAATATCTTTCAGGCGGGTAATCTCTCCCCGGTTGGGCGCGCCACCGGCCAGAAACCAGGCCGACCGCTTGTCCATCATAATCGGACGGGTGCCGTCAATCGGATCCACCAGCAGCCGCCAGCGGCAGCCCTCCTCGGAAAAATGCGGCGGATGTACGGTTGTTTCGTTTTCGCCAATGCCCTCCGCCACCAGCACAATGCCGCCGAGAGCTTCCGCCTCCAGGGCCAAACGCTCCAGCAAAGATTCCTCCACCTCGCGGTCAATCGCGTAAATCACATCCGACCCGCAATGACCGCCTTCGGCAGCCCGCTCTTCCACCGGCACGTCCCGCAGAACGCGAAATACCACCTCACGGGCCTCCCGCCCCATCCGCCGCAACAGCGGAAGCAGCGGATGGTTCAGATCAGGCGGCACCCGGGATTCAGTCGCGGACATCGTCAGAGTACCAGCTCAAACGCTGCAACACACATCGGCGCGGCGCCCAGCGCTGTCGAACGCGCCCCCGGAGAGGCTCCGCCAACGAGGACCTCGAAGGCACCGGCTTCAAATAGCTGGGTTCCATCTCCATGTGTCACCCGCATCCATTGTGCGGGCACCCGCAGGGAAAGGGTTTCCGATCCGCCGGCCGGAACCGTGACTCTTGCGAAATCGACCAACTGACACACCGGGGTGCGCACACTCGATTCGAGATCCCGCAGGTAGACCTGAACCACCTCCTCCCCGTCCGCCTCCGAGGTGTTCCGGACCGTGACGTGCAGGGAAAGTTCCTCCCCGGCGGTCACCCGCTCCTGCGACAGAATCAGACCTTCATAAGCAAAAGTCGAATAGCTCAACCCAAACCCGAAGGGAAATTCCGGTGCGTCTTTCAGGAAGCGGTAGGTCCGTCCCTGCATACTGTAGTCCGCATACTCGGGAAGGTGTGCATCGCCGGCCGGGACCGTGAAGGGCAGCCGTCCGGCGGGATTTTCTTTGCCAAAGAGCACATCACCCACTGCGACACCGCCGGCCTGCCCCGGGTACCCGACCCAAAGCACTGCGTCCACTTTGTCCACCAAATCGCCGAGACTCACCGCCGATCCGCCGCAGACCACCAGCACAATCGGAGAGTTGCCGTCGGTCACCAGCTTTTCAAGATACTCCCGCTGAGTGGCGGTCAATTCCACGCTCCGGCGGTCCCCGGCATAATCGGAGAGAATCGCGTCCCCCTCTTCCCCCTCCATGAACGGATCCAGGCCCACCACCGCGATCACCGCGTCCCGGTCGCGCGCCGGTCCGATCCCCCACTCCACCTTGTTGGGTTTGGCACGGTCCGGTAAAAAGGCCGGGGCATATTCGATGTTTGTACCCTGGTCCACCTGACCGGTAATGCCCTCCAGAATCGTTGTCAGGCGGTCATTCATCCCGTAATAGTTCCCCAGCAGCACATCCAGGCTGGTGGCAAAGGTGCCGCAGACATAGTAATTTTTACTTTCAGTGGAGAGCGGCAGGAGGCCCGGACTGTTTTTAAGCAGGACGATGGATTTCCGGGCGGCATGAAGCGCCATTTCGCTGTTTTCCGCACCGGCCACCTGCGTGCAGGCCGCCATCGCTTTCAGAGATTCCGGGGTTTCGTCAAACATCCCCAAACGGAAGCGGGTACGCAGCAGCCGCCGCAGCGAACGGTCCAGATCCTCATCGGTGATCATCCCTTCCTGATACGCCGCCGGCAACTCCTCATACACACAGCCACAGTTGAGATCGCAACCGTTTTTCAGGGCCATGGCCGCCGATTCCGCCGAGGTTTTGGTCACCTTGTGATGCGTATGAAAATCGCGCAGCGCCCAGCAGTCGGACACCACATGCCCTTCGAAGCCCCATTCCTGGCGGAGGATTTTCTCCAACAGCAGTTCACTGCCGCAGGCCGGCTCGCCGTACACGCGGTTGTAGGCACCCATGACCGTTTCCACGCCCGCCTCCACCAGGGCCTGAAAGGCCGGCAGATAGGTTTCGCGGAAATCCTGTTCCGTGGGACGCGCGTCAAATTCGTGCCGCAGTTCTTCCGGACCGGAATGCACGGCAAAATGCTTTGCACAGGCGGCGGTCAGCAATTTTTCCGGATCATCCCCCTGCAGGCCGTTTACCACGGCCAGTCCCATGCGGCTCATCAGAAACGGGTCCTCGCCGTAGGTTTCCTGTCCCCGTCCCCAGCGCGGATCGCGGAAAATGTTGATGTTGGGTGTCCAGAAGGTCAGCCCCCGGTACTGCCCGCGCTGATTGGCCAGCACCGACTGCGCGTATTTGGCCCTTGCTTCGTGGGCAATGGTACGGAAAACCGTTTTCACCAGATCCGCATCAAAGGTGGCCGCAAGATTGATGGCCTGTGGAAACACCGTGGCTTTGCCGTTGCGGGCCACGCCATGCAGACACTCGTTCCACCAGTTGTAGGCCGGAACCCCCAGATGTTCAATGGCCGGACTCTGATAGTGCAGTTGGCGCATCTTTTCCAGCGGCGTCATCCGGGCGAGCAAATCGTCAATTCGGGCTTCGAGTGGCTGGGCGGGGTCTTGATAAGGATGAGGCATAATGGAATCCGGGGTATGAGTGAAATTCAGCCCGCATGCATACGAAACCCCGCCCCTGTCCGCAAGTTGAAACAGACCCTCGGTGCCAAAATGGGCATTGACGGGATTTGGTTGTCTGTTTATGCCTAATGCACATGAACATACACATAGGTTCCAAGCGTCCACACCGCAGACCCGCCCGCCGCCAAAGCCAACAACTGGGCGGCAAAGCCCTGGTGGCTTTTGGTCTGGTCTTTATCCTGCCCGGCTTGGCGATCAGCTATTTCCTGGGCGTCCGCCCGATGCTGCGTGTACAGGAGGCTCAGCACTGGCCCACCGCGCCCGCCACCGTGCTCTCCAGTCAGGTCCGCACCCACCGCGGCTCCGACAGCACCACCTACAGTATAGACATTTCCTACCGGTACACCTGGGAGGGTCAGGAATACACCTCCGACCGCTATGACTTCTCCATGGGCTCCTCCAGCGGACGCGAAAGTAAAGCCCGGGTCGTGCGCGCTTTTCCCGTGGGGCATCACTTTGAAGCCTATGTCAATCCCGACAATCCGGCTGAAGCGGTGATCAACCGTGATTTTCAGTGGCTCTATGCTGCCCTGCTGGGTTTTGGGGCCGTCTTCGTGATTGCCGGCCTGGCCGCCGCGTTGGGCGGACTCCGTACCGCCCGGACCGGAAGCCGTTCCGACACCCGCTCTTATCTGCCGCCCCTGCCGCAACCCGATGCCCGCGGCGGTATCCTCCTCAAGCCCGAACATTCTCCCTGGGCCAAAGTCTTCGGCATCCTCTTTTTCGCGCTCGTCTGGAACGGCATTATTTCCGTGTTCGTTTTTCAGGTCTGGAAAAGCTGGCAAAACAACTCGCCGGATTATTTTCTGACCCTCTTCATGATCCCCTTTGTCCTCGTCGGCCTCGGCGCTCTGCTCGCGTTTTTCTACGCCCTGCTCTCCACCTTCAATCCCCGGCTGCTGCTCCTGCTCTCGCCGGATCATCCCCGCCCCGGAACGCCATTCGCCCTCGACTGGGAATTTCACGGCTCCCCGCGCCGTCTCCAGCACTATACCCTCACGCTTGAAGGCCTGGAGCGCATCGAATATACGACCGGTTCCGGAAAGCACAGCTCCAACCATGTCCGCGAAAACCTCTTTTTTCAGCAGGAACTCCATCATACAGACAATCCCTCGCACATGGCTGACAACACGCTGAATGTCGAACTGCCCGCCGACTTGCCCCATTCCTTCCACGCACCGAACAACAAAATCCTCTGGCGTATCCGTCTCCACGGTCCCATCCGCTTCTGGCCCGATCTCAAGCAGACCTTCCCGCTAACCGTCCTGCCGAAAGCCCCCTGATCATGAACACCCTCACCCTCTCCTTTCATCAGGATCTCACCCGCTATTTTCCCGGCGAGCCTCTGCGCGGCACCGTAAGCTGGCAGCTGCAAAAAGACGAGAAACAGCTCACCGTGGCACTGCTCTGGCACACCTCAGGCGACAGCGTCCGCAATCAGAGTGTTGTCGAAACCCTGAACTGGGAAACGCCGGGACTTCAGGGGCAGCGAGCCTTTGAGTTCATCCTCCCCGAGGCCCCGCATTCGTTTCAGGGCAAGCTGATCACGCTCCACTGGTGTGTCGAAGTCACCGCCCGCAAAAATAAACTCAGTGAAAGCAAAGAATTCACCCTTTCTCCCACCGGGGAAGCTCTCCGGCTCCCGGAGATCGAATAAAACGTTGCAGCTACAACAATAACCGAAGTGCCGCCAACGCCGCCAGAAGCTGCACCACAATCTTGAACGGCTCCTGGGGGATGTGACGAAAAATCCGCCGACCCACCAGCGCCCCGAGGGCCACGCCCGGCGCGAGCGAAAGACTCTCCCAAAGCGATGCCGCGCTGATCATGTCCTGCCAGACAAACACCGGAACTTTTACCAGATTCACCAGCAGAAAAAACCAGGCCATGCTGCCCATGAATTTGTGTTTATCCAGACCAACACTGAGCAGGTAAAGCGACATCATTGGCCCCGCCAAATTGCCGAGCGTGGTGGTAATTCCACATAGAACGCCCAGGCATACCGCGTAAAGCGGATGATGCGGCAGGCGTTCGAGCTTCAGCCGCTGACGGAGAATCTCCAGCCCCAGCTGAACCAGCACCAGCCCGCCCAGTACCCGGTCAAACAAACCGCCACTCCCTAGACGGTCCAGCAGCACCGCCCCCAAAAGCACCCCCAGCAAGGTCGGCAGCATCAGTTTTCCAATCACCTTCCAC
>PXDP01000249.1 GCA_003565035.1 PVC group bacterium
GATCCGTTGGTTCATTTCCCCACACCCCTTATCTCCGTCTGCGGCGGAAAGGCATCCGTGTTCATCCGTGTCCATCCGTGGTTATGTTTTCCGTTGCCCCGCCGCCCCCCTGTCCCAAAGCCTATCGGTGTTTCACCCGCCTACATCGCTACGCGAAGTATTGCGGGCAGGTCGGTGCGATCGGTGGTTAACCTTTCTGCGCGATCAGCAGCAGCTGATCGCTCAGCAGCAGGGCCGGATGCCGCAGCCAGCGGCGCAAATCCGTGCCGCCGTCCCGGTGATCCCGGACCACACGCCGTGTGCTGATCCATGCGAAAAGACTGACCAATGGGACCAGCGGGTACAAAAGCATCGAGACCGGATTGATCCGCGTGATCCGTAAGCCTTCGATTCGCACACCGCTCAGAAACAGCATGGTGTGCAGTATCGAAAAATCAACCGGATGATGATGCGTGGAATACAAATCCTCCGGAGCGGTTTCCCAGCCCAGGCGGCCGCCAAGCAGGTCGTGTCGGCCTGTCCAGAAAAAGGTCAGCCGGGATTTCAGCCGGTGCACATTCGGCGTGCTGAGCACCAAGCGCCCGCCGGGTTTCAAGATCCGCCCTGCCTCCCGAAGAAATGTCGGATGATCCGCCAGGTGTTCAATCACCTCGGTGGCAAGCACCACGTCATATGAACCGTCCTCAAACGGCAGGGTGCCCCCCAGATCCACCCCGGCATGAATACGGGCCGTTTTCAGAATGGGGTTGGGATTCCGGAGAATGTAGTCATCCTCTTTAAAATGGGTTCCCTCCACCTCAAACCCCTTTTCCGCCAGGGCCGCAATCACGTCCCCTTCCCCGCAGCTTAAATCCAGTACCCGCTGCCCTGGCGAACCGCCGACCACAACCGCATCCACAACCGTATTCACAATATATTTTTCTGGCATAGACCTCCCATGACCTAAGAGAATGGGGAGGTCAAGCCAAGCCCCTTACTTCTTAACCCCTCCCGAATGCAGCTTATTCCTTTTTGGCGTGCAGAGAAAAGGTGGCGCGTTGACTGTAAATCCTTCTTGACCCCGCAACCCCTATTCGGCATGACACAGCCATGATAAAAGATCTGATTCGTAAAGAGTCGCACCATGACAGTGCGTTTGCATCCTTTCTGCACAGCCAGACCGCCGGCGGGGCGGTTCTGCTGCTTGTGTCCATTATTGCCTTTTTTCTGGCCAACGGTCCCACCTGGGAAGCCTACGATCATTTTTCCCATCTGCATGCCAGCCTGCAGATTGGCCCCTGGGAGCTGGATCTCGACTTCAGTCACTGGGTGAATGAAGGACTCATGGTCCTCTTCTTCTTTCTGGTGGGTCTGGAAATCAAACGGGAAGTCCTTGTCGGCGAACTCTCCGATCCGCGCAAAGCCTCGCTCGCTGTCTTTGCCGCGGCCGGCGGCATGATCGCACCCGCCTTGGTCTATACGCTGTTCAACCTGATTTCCCCCGACACCGCCCGGGGCTGGGGAATTCCCATGGCCACCGACATCGCCTTTGTCATCGGGGTCCTCAGTGTGCTGGGTAACCGGGTTCCCACCGCCCTCAAAGTCTTCCTCACCGGCCTCGCGATTGTCGATGACCTCGGAGCCATCGTCGTGATTGCCCTTTTCTACACGGAAAACTTTCATTTTATGGCGCTGCTGATGTCGCTGACTTTTGTGTTTGTCAGTTTTGTCTACGCAAAAAAAGGCGGGGTCAACGGCTGGATTTTCACGGTGCTCGCCGTGGCCTGCTGGTATTTCATTCTCGAATCCGGCATCCACTCCACCATCGCCGGCGTGCTCATGGCCTTCACCATCCCAATCAAACAGACCTACGGACTCGATGAGCTGAATCATCAGTTCCGCATGAGCTTTCTGGACGGCGATTTCGAAATCAAAGAACATCATCTTGAAGCGCTGGAACGCGTCATCCGGAAAAGCGAAAGCCCCCTGCACCGTTTTGAGCACAAACTCCAGCCCTGGGTGGTTTTCCTGATTGTGCCGCTCTTCGCCTTCTTCAACGCCGGGGTGCATCTCCCCACCCACTTCGGTCCCGGCCTGTTTCTCAAGCCCCACGTCATCGGCATTTTCTTCGGCCTGGTCCTCGGCAAACCCCTCGGTATTCTCTTCATCAGCACCTGGGCGGTCAAACGCGGATGGGCCAGCCTTCCCGACGGCGTAAACTGGAAAAGCATGATCGGGGTCGGCTTCCTCGCCGGCCTCGGATTCACCATGTCTCTCTTTATCTCTGTGCTCGCGTTCCCCGAAGGCTCCACCACCCTCCAGGAAGCCAAACTCGGCATCCTCACCGCCTCCATCACCGCCATGCTCATCGGCGCCCCCCTCACCTACAAAGCCCTCGCGCCGAAATCTTAAGATTGCGATAATTCCAAAATTTCATATCAGTGTACGGGCGACATGCATGTCGCCCGTACTACCCCAAACACCCAAACACCCAATCCCCCATGACCACCCCCTTCTGGAAAATGCACGGCGCCGGCAACGATTTCGTCCTCATCGACGACCGTGAGCGGCGCTTCCCCGACACCGACAACGCTCTGGTGCACGAAATCGCCCGCCCCAAATACGGCATCGGCTGTGAAGGCGTGATTCTCATTCAGCCCAGCGACACCGCCGATTTCCGCATGCGCTTCTACAACCCCGACGGCGGGGAGGTCGAAATGTGCGGCAACGGTGCCCGCTGTGTCGCCCGCCTCGCCCACGAAATTGGTGCCGCCCCCCGCAAAATGGCCTTCGACACCGTCGCCGGGGTCATTCACGCTGAAGTCCTCAAGCACGATCAGATTCAGCTCACCATGACCGAACCCAAAGACTGGACCCTCAACGGCGAACTGGACATGGAGGAGCAAAAACTCCCCTACCACTTCGTCAACAGCGGGGTGCCCCACGTCGTCCTCGTGGTCGAGGATCTTGCCCACGCCGACGTCGCCACCATCGGAGCCGCCATCCGCTATCACAGCAAATTTCAGCCCGCCGGCACCAACGTCAACCTCATCGAGATCACCGGACCCGACAGCCTTGCGATCCGCACCTACGAGCGCGGTGTCGAAGCCGAAACCCTTGCCTGCGGCACCGGCATGGTTGCCGCCGGCCTCGTCGCCGGTTCCCTCGGGCTCGTCTCCATCCCCGTCAAGATCACCTGCGCCTCCGGCGACATCCTGCAAATCAACTACGAAGCCACCGATCACGGTGCCACCAACGTCACCCTCACCGGCCCCGCCGTACACGTCTTCAAAGGCGAAATCGACCTCTAAACCCCCATGCAAGAAACGCCCGTCCTCAATCCGGAAGCCGTCAGCCAGGCCGTCAAACGGCTTGCGGACGAGATTCACGCCGCCCATGGGGATACCCCCATCGCCTTTGTCGGCATTCACACCCGCGGCGTCGTCCTCGCCGACCGCCTCGTCACCGAACTGCGCACCCGCCGCGGCGGGATTGAACAGGGCACCCTCGACATCTCCCTCTACCGCGACGACCTCGACAACCTCGCCGCCCTCCCCTCCATCGAAGGTTCCGACATCCCCTTCGATGTCGAAGGCGCCACCATCCTCCTCTGCGACGATGTTCTCTTCACCGTCCGCACCATCCGCGCCGCCATGAACGTGCTGCTTGACTACGGCCGCCCCAAATGCATCCAGCTCGCCGTCCTCGCCGACCGCGGCCACCGCGAACTCCCCATCGCCGCCACCTGGACCGGCATCCACATCCCCACCCGCCGCGAAGACTACCTCCGCGTCCACTTCCGCGAAACCGACGGCGTCGACGATGTCATTCATTACACCCGGGACCCCGCATGAAATCCGTCACCCACCGCAAAGACCTCCTCAGTTTCGACGGCATGGCCCGTGAAGAGGCCCTCGCCATCCTCGACACCGCCAAACCCTTCAAAGACCTCTTCACCCGCTCGGTCAAAAAAGTCCCCACCCTCCGCGGCAAAACCGTTCTCAACCTCTTCTACGAACCCTCCACCCGCACCCGCACCAGCTTCGAAATCGCCGCCAAACGCCTCTCCGCCGATGTCACCAACTTCGCCGTCTCCACCTCCAGCGTGGTCAAAGGCGAATCCATCCTCGACACCATCGACACCCTCCAGGCCATGCAGGTGGACTACATGATCGTCCGCCACGGGGTCAGCGGCGTCCCCGAATACATTGCCCGTCACACCAAGGCCTCGGTGATAAACGCCGGCGACGGCCACCACGCCCACCCCACCCAGGCCCTGCTCGACGCCTTCACCTTCCGCGAAATTTATCCCGACCTCACGGGCAAGCGCATCGTCGTCGCCGGGGATATCCTCCACTCCCGCGTCGCCCGCTCCGTCTTTCAGCTCATGCACCTCCTCGGCGTCGAAGTCGGCACCTTCGGCCCCGCCACCCTCATTCCCCCCACCATCCCCGATTACGTCCGCGTTTTCACCCGCTTCGACGAAGTCCTCGAATTCGATCCCCACGTTCTCTACCTCCTCCGTCTTCAGCTCGAACGGCAGACCGCCAATTTCTTCCCCTCCATGCGTGAATACCACCGTGTCTACGGCGTCACCGACGAACGCTTCCGCCGCATCCGCGAGCGCGGCATGCACATCATGCATCCCGGCCCGGTCAACCGCGGCGTGGAACTCGTAGACGACGTCATGACCTACGAACGCACCCTCATCAACACCCAGGTCGAAAACGGCATCGCCACCCGCATGGCCGTCCTCTACCACCTCACCCCCGAAGTCACCTCCCGCTCCCACGACGCGGAGGTCCCCGCATGAGCACCCCCCGCCTCTTTCAGAACGCCCGCATCCTTGTCCCCGGACAGGACGACCCGCAGCCCCTCGACCTTCGCGTCACCGACGGCATCATTCAGGCCATCGCGCCCGGCCTCGC
>PXDP01000449.1 GCA_003565035.1 PVC group bacterium
CGGCGGAGGCCATAATTCCGATCAAGGCCGCGACCAGACGGAAAGCGGAGGCCCAGGTTCCGCCCGGCGAGGCCAGCAAAAAGCTGAATGCCGCAGTCACGCCGACCATGCGGACAATGCCCGGTTTACAAAGTTGGATGTAGGGATTCATTGCTACCAGGGCAGAATCGGCGGCATTGAGCTGGCCCCGGTGCCGTACTGCGCCCGGAAGTCGGCAATGGTGAACAGGAAAAGAATCGCCAGCCACAGGAAGCTGCCCACCACGATCAGAGCAATGATCTTCGGGCTTTCACGCACGTGCATGAAGAAATATATCACCAGCGAGGCTTTGCACACGGCGATGAGTGTCGCCACCAGGGCATCGCCAAGCAGTCCGAAGTTCAGGAAGGAGAGCAGGACAGTCAGGACCGTGAAAACCATCAGGGCACCGAATACGCAAAGGTATCCGAACACGGAGGTGTGGTCATGGTCATCGGTGAAACGGGTGTTGATCGACATGGTGAGTGCTCCTCGTTAGACGAGATACAAAAGGGGAAAGAGAAAGATCCAGACGATATCCACAAAGTGCCAGTACAGGCCGAAGTACTCGACGTGTGGATAATATTCGGCGTTGAACCGGCCGCGGGCGGCCTTGATCATGATCCAGATCGCAAGTCCGAATCCAATGATCATGTGCAGGGCGTGCATGCCGGTCATGACAAAGTACAGGGAATAATAGAGTTGGATACCTTTGGGAAGTTCAGTGACCTCCACGCCCTTGGGGGCATGTTCCTGAATCGTGTGCAGCGCGTGGTGGTCGTCCCAGTTCAGTCCCGGCACCAGTTGATGCTCCCATTTGGTTCCGTACTCGACCGCTTTGACACCAAAAAAGACCAGCCCCAGGAGAAGGGTCAGTGCAAACCATTTGAGAATCCCTTTTTTGTCGTTATGCCGGGCGGAATGCACGGCGAGGACAATGCTCAGGGAACTGCCGATGAGCACGATGGTGTTGACCATACCGAGGAACACATTCTGTGTGCCCGCGCCCATCGCCCAGGCCTGGGGATACAGGATGCGGTACACGGTATAGGCGGTGAACAGACCGCCGAAAAACAGAATTTCCTGCGCCATGAACAGCCAGATTCCCAGAAGCGTGGACTGGGTCTGCTGCTCCATGCTCTCGAAGTGGTGCTGCTGATACGGTTTGTGTTCGTGATCGGTGGTTGCGGCGGCGTGAGACATAACGAAAGTTCCAAGGGTTGACGGGTCAGGCGTCCTGATAGATGCGTTCGTCGGTGTAGTCGTAAGCTTCGACATCCACCTTGACCGGCACGGTGAAGTTGTGGGTATCCGGCGGACTGGAGGCGTAGTTCCATTCCAGGCCGGTGGCCTTCCAGGGGTTTTTCCCGGAGGGCCTGCCGGTGAAAATCGAAGAGACCAGCGTCACCAGACAGATGATCAGGCCGATGCCCATGAAAAAGGCCCCGGCGGTGGAGAGCATCTGGAAGGGCTGATATTCAATGTCATAGACGTGATAGCGGCGGGGCATGCCCATGTATCCGGCAATGAACTGGGGGAAGAAGGTGAAGTTGAATCCAAAGAAAATGATCACCGCGCCCACACGGGCCCAGAATTCGTTGTAGAGTTTGCCGAACATTTTCGGCCACCAGAAATGAAGGCCGGCCAGCCAGGCCATCATCATGCCGCCCACCATCACGTAATGGAAGTGAGCGACCACAAAGTAGGTGTCGTGCAAGTGAACGTTCAGAGCTTTGGTGGCCAGGAAGAGGCCGGTGAGACCGCCCACGAGGAACAGACCGATGAAGCCCAGCGTGTAGAGCATGGGAGCGGAGAGTTCGACGGAACCCTTGTAGAGGGTCGCGGTCCAGTTGAAAATTTTGATGGCGGTGGGGATGCCCACGAGGTAGGTGAGAATCGAGAAAATCAGTCCGGCATAGGGGGACTGACTACTGGTGAACATATGGTGTCCCCAGACGAAAAACCCGATCGCAGCAATCGCCAGACTGGAGAAGGCCACAAATTCATAGCCATAAATCCGTTTGCGGGAGAAGCAGGCCAGCACTTCGGAGACCACCCCGAATCCGGGCAGAATCATGATGTATACGGCCGGGTGGGAATAGAACCAGAACATGTGCTGATAGAGAACCGGGTCCCCACCCTTCTGAGGATCAAAAATCCCGAAGCCCAGTACGCGTTCGGCCAGAACCAGCAACAGGGTGATGGCCAGCACCGGGGTGCCCAGAACGTTGATGATCGCGGTGGAGTACTGCGCCCAGATAAACAGCGGCAGGCGCATCCAGGTCAGACCGGGGGCCCGCATTTTGTGAATGGTCACAATAAAATTGAGGCCGGTGAGAATGGAGCTGAATCCGGTAATAAACACGCCGGTGCCGGCAAGGATGACGTGCGAATCCGCATAGACGGAACTGTAGGGAGTGTAAAAGGTCCATCCGGTATCAATCCCGCCGCCAATAATGGCGGCGAGGGTGAAGAGTCCGCCCAGCATGTAAATATACCAGGAGGCCAGATTGAGTCGGGGGAAGGCCACATCCTTGGCTCCAATCATCAGGGGAACCAGGAAATTCCCGAGCACACCGGGCACGGCGGGAATGAGGAAAAAGAAGACCATAATGATCCCGTGCATGGTGAACAGACGGTTGTAGGTGTCGTTTGCCAGCACGTTGGCGTTATGAGTGGCCAATTCCAGTCGGAACAGGGTGGCCGCCGTGGCGCCAACCAGAAAAAAGCAGGTCATGGCGATCAGATACAGAACGCCAATCCGTTTGTGGTCCACCGTCAGCAGCCAGGATTTAACGGTGTGACCGTTGGTGAGGTAATTCAAAGGGGGGGATGTGTTGTTGTCGTTCATGCGGGGTTCCGAAATGTTCAAACTTACTGGGCGCCTTCTCCGACCGATTTCAGGTAGGCGATAATTTGATTCATCTGGTTGTTGTTGAGTGTGCCGCGGAATGAGTTCATTGCCGCCGGATACCCCTTGGCAATGTCATCGTTGGGATTGATCATGGAGTTGCGGACGTAGTTTTCGTCCATCAGGATAAATTCTCCGGTTTCCAGCTCGCGCATGGTGCCGAAGGCATGATGAATGTTCGGGCCGATGGCTCCGGGCCTGCCGGTGTGACAGGCCGCCATACAGTGGACTTCCCAAAGTGCCTGACCGGCCGCGACCGGATCTTCCGAAGAGGCGGCCACCACACTGCCGGAGGTCATCCCGGTGGAGAGCCAGCGTTCATATTCCGCCTGACTGACCACATATAAACTGCCAATCATGAGGGAGTGTTCCGTTCCGCAGTATTCAGCGCAGAAAAGGTGAAAGCGGCCCTCTTTTTCGGGCAGAAACCACATCTGGGTGTATTTCCCGGGCAATACGTCCATTTTTTTGCGGAAATCCGGAAGATAGAAACTGTGGATCACATCCTCGGAGGTCATGGTCAGTTTGATGGGCACCCCCACCGGAACATGCAAATCATTGATCTCGCGTTTGCCGTTGGGATGCTGCATTTTCCACATCCACTGCTTGCCGGTGACCAGAATTTCGATCGCGTCTTTCGGCGGAATCCGCGCATCAAAATAAAGTTTGGCCCCCCAGAAGAACATGATCATCACCAGAATGAAGGGGATCACCGATCCCAGAATCTCCAGCAGTTTGCCGTCTTTGGTGGGCGCGGGCCGGTCCGCATCGGAACGGCGGCGGTAGCGAATGGCAAAGAAAATGATCACACCGCAGATTGCCACCGTGAAAAACACGGAGACGGCCATGAGATAAGCCCAGAGTTTATCCCACTCCCGGGCAAATTCCGAGGCGGCAATTGGTGAGGTTTTGATGGCAAAAAAGTTCATAGGTTCAGAGAGGTGAATGAAAACAGGGTCAGGTGGAGGCATTCGCAGCTTCGCGGCGGCGCTCCATGCGCAACAGGCCGATGATGAGCCAGGCCACAGCGGCAATGGTGATCAAACAGGCCACCAGGACAATACGGTTAATCAGCAAGCCGTACCGCCCGGTTTCAGGATTGTATTCGTAACAGAGGAGGGCCAGACGGTCAGCCAAACTCCCGATACGGCCTTCGCCGGCCTCGACGAGGGCCAGTTGAAGATCCGTGCGGGGATACACCACGCCAGGCAGAAAACGGGAGATCCGTCCGTCCGGGGTGAGAATGAGCAATCCGCTTCCGTGGGCAAACTGGTTGTCAGCCGGATCGTACTTGAATCCGAAATTGACAGCCCGGGTCAGTTCCAGAACCTCCGGCTCGTTGCCGACCATAAAATGCCAGCCGTCGGCATGGTCATGGCTTCCATACGCTTCCATGGCGCTGAATTTTTTGCCGGCGGCGGTGACGTGGGTTTCGGTGTGGTCAAAGCTGAGGGCCATGACTGTGAAATCCTGTCCGGGAACCAGGTTGATATCGATCAATCCGTTCACCATGCCATTGATGGCCAGGCCGCACATGGTGGGGCAGCGGTAATAGACAATCAGCAACGCCATGGGTTTGCCGGGAATCATGCGCTCACGCAAGGTGGAGCGAATACCGTCATCGCCCATGAATTGCAGATCCAGGGGAACGGGGGTGTCCAGCTCCGGCCGGAAGGAGACCTGCAGAAACGGTTCCGAGCGCGGATCCCGGGGAACCCAGGGATTTTCAAGTGCAGGCGGAGTCTCGGCTTCGGCCGGGACGGTCACTTCTGTTTCGGCCCATACGGACGCGAAGAGAGCGCATACCCCAAACCCCAATCGTGCGAAGGCTTTCATTAGATGAAGATCGGAGCCGGACGGCCCGGAGCGGGTTCAGGTTCTGCGGGAGCTTCGGGACGAACCGGTGCGGGGGCCGGAGCAGGCGCGGGTGCGGGGGCCGGGGGGGGCGTCGGCTGC
>PXDP01000443.1 GCA_003565035.1 PVC group bacterium
ACCCAGCGGGCCCACATCGAAACTCAGGCCCTCGACCGCGGCCTGTGCAATATCGAAGTCCGCACCTGCGATATGAACGACTTCGATCCCGGAAGGACCTTCGACCGCATCGTCTCCGTGGAAATGTTCGAACACATGCGCAATCCCGGCAAACTCCTCGACCGCGCCGCCGGATGGCTCAAGCCCGACGGTAAACTTTTCATCCACATCTTTACCCACGACGGAAAACCCTACCTGTTTGAAAATCACGGCCGCGAACAGGACTGGATGTCCAAATATTTCTTCACTGGCGGCATGATGCCCTCCATCGACTACCTGCCCAAGGCCACCGACAAACTGGACCTCCAGGAGAAATGGCGCGTCAACGGCAAGCACTACGCGCGAACTCTGGAAACCTGGCTCAACCGTCAGGATGCCAACACCGAAAGTCTGCTGCCCATCCTTGAAAAAGGCTATGGGGCCGACGCCAAACTCTGGGCCCAGCGCTGGCGGATGTTCTGGATGGCCTGCGCCGAACTTTTTGCCTACCGCGACGGCGAGGAATGGCCGGTGCACCATTACCTCTTCACACGCAAAAACTCCGGGGAGACGAAATGACCGACGGCAAGCCCAGCGTTGCCGTCATCGGTGCCGGCGTTGCCGGCCTCACCGCCGCCTGGAAACTCCAGCACGCCTGCAAGGTCACCGTTTTCGAAAAAAACGACTACATCGGCGGACACACCCGCACCCTCACGGTGCCGGACGGGCCCGACGAAGGCACGCCGGTGGATACAGGCTATATCGTCATGAACCACCGCAACTATCCCCATTTTTCCGCGCTGCTGCGCGAATGGGAGGTGGAGCTGGAGGACAGCGACATGTCCTTCAGCTATCACGATGTCACCAGCGGCTATGCCTACGCCGGCACCACCCTGCGCGGGATTTTTCCCTCCTGGAAACACCTGATCTCCCCGCCGCACTGGATCCTGCTGCGCGAACTCCGCCGCTTCGGCACGGTCGGCACCCGAGCCCTGGAAGACGGCTCCGCGCAAACCCAAAGCCTCGGAGATTTCCTGAAGACCCATACGTTCAGTCCGGTCTTCCGGGACCGCTATCTTTTTGCCATGGGCGCCGCCATCTGGTCCTCGCCGCCGGAAAGCCTTGCCGATTTCCCCGCCGAACCCTACCTGCACTTTTTTCAGAATCACGGACTCCTCACCCTCAAGAACCGTCCCCAGTGGCGCATCGTGCGCGGCGGCAGTCAAACCTACGTCCGCAAGGCCCTCGCCCGCCTCCAGGCCGAGGTCCGCATCGGCGTGACCCCGGAAGCCGTTTTCCGATCATCGGAAACGGTGGACCTGGTGTTTTCCGATGGTCGGAAAGAGTCCTTTGATCATGTCGTCATCGGCGCCCATGCCGACGAGGCCCTCGCACTGCTTGGCGATGCGGACGCGGACGAACAAAACCTGCTTGGAGCCTGGACGTATCAGCCCAACGACGTGGTGCTCCACACCTGGGAGGAGGTCATGCCCGCGCCGAAGCCCTGCTGGGCCTCGTGGAATTTCGCCCGCGAAATTGGCTTCGACGCCAAAAAACCGGTCAGCGTCACCTACTGGATGAACCGCCTGCAGAACCTCAAAACCCACAGGAACTATTTCGTGACCCTCAACCGCCTCGGGGATATTCCGGAAGCAGAGGTCATCAACCGCACGGTGCTCCACCATCCCCAATACACCCGGGAGGCCATGAACTCCCAGGCCCCGCTCCGCGAACGCAACGGCAGCCGGAACACCTGGCTGGTCGGCAGCTATTTCGGCTTCGGGTTTCACGAAGACGCGGTGAAATCGGCCGTGGACATGTCTGAAAAACTGCTGGCGTCCCTATGAACAGTCAGGTCTATCGCGGTCATGTGGAACACGCCCGTCTTCACCCGGTGCTCCACCGCTTCCGCAATCCGGTCACCTTCTACGCCATCGATCTGCAGGAAATTGACGCGCTGGAGAAGCAGATCCCGGATTTCGCGCACAACCGCTTTGCCACCCTCAGTCTGCGCGATACCGATTATTTGAATCCCGATCCGCTTCCCATCCGCGAAAAGCTCCAGCCCTGGATCGAAGAACTCGCCCTGCCCCGCGAGACCGTCCGTATCACCCTCGTCACCGCCCTGCGCTGGTTCGGGCGCGTCTTTAATCCCGTGAGTTTCTATCTGCTCGAAGATGACGCCGGGGAACTGCAGGGCATGATCGCCGAGGTCAACAACACCTTCGGCGACCGCCATCTCTATCCCGTCCGCATGGATCGCCCCGATCCCGGAACGCTCCGCGAAGGCGAACACGACAAAGAATTTCACGTTTCCCCCTTCAACGACATGAACGGGACATACCAATTCACTCTCCGCCGCAGTGAGGGCGACCTCTACATTGGTGTGGATTTGTATCGCGACGGCCATAAAATCATCGAGACCTGGATCGAAGGACAGGGTGCGCCCCTGACCCAGCCGGAAATCTGCTTTGAACGCCGGCACCATCCTCTCCGCGCCTGGCTCACCATGCCCCGCATCATCTGGCAGGCAATATTTCTCCGCTTCAAACACAAACTTCCCGTCTTCAAACGTCCCGAACCCGACCATCCCCGAACCCTGCTCAGCCGGAAAAAACCTCTCACAAAAAATGTCCCGTAAACGATATTGCACCCGATGAATTCCCATCAGAAGTTGGCCCGATGTTCCTACTATTTACAGCACGCCGGGAAGGCCTGCATTCCTCGCCGTGTCTATGGAGCATCGCTCCAGGCGATGTTAACCCCTCCGGAGCCGTTGCCCTTTCTTCAGGAGCGGCTGAACTATTACGTGAAAACATCCGAAACGAGTTTCCTTCATCCGGAAACCACGCCCTTCACGCTGAATCTGGGACGCGGACGATCCACCTATCAGCTCGATCTCTGGGAGGTATATCGCCGTTTCCCGCCCGGCCTGAAGGTTGCCTGTGTTTTTGGGGACAACATTCGCGAGCCGGACACCCCCGCCCTGGTCAAAAGCCGCCCTGTACCGACGAACAGCTCCAACGCGATCCTCTTCCGACTCAATCATATCCGCCATTTTTCGTTTATCAACGACCCCCTGCCCTACACGGCCAAACGAAACCAGCTCGTCTGGCGCGGAAACGCCTTCCAACCCCAGCGGCGCGCTTTCCTGGAGCGGTATTTCGACCACCCGCTCTGCAACGTCGGGCATTATCATAAAAAGCCCCAGCCCGAAATTCCCTGGACCCGTGGGCCGCTCTCCATCCGTGAACAACTCAAATACAAATTCATCCTCGCCATCGAAGGCAACGATGTTGCAACAAATCTTAAATGGACCATGGCCTCAAACTCTCTCTGTTTTATGGCACGCCCCAAATATGAAACCTGGTTCATGGAAGGTGCGCTCCAGCCCGGAGTACACTATGCACAACTCGCGGAGGACTATTCTGATCTTGAAGAAAAACTCGACCACTACCTGAGCCACCCCGGAGAAGCCGAAACCATCATCCGCGCCGCCAACGCCTGGACCCGGCAATTCCGCACCTCCGCTCATGAGCAGTACCTCACTCACGCCGTTCTCGCCGCCTACTTCAACCTCACCGGTCAGGGAACTTTTCCTTAGAACTGCACCATCTTCACCTTCAGTTCGGCCTCGCCTTTTCCGGAATACGCTTAGGGATGACTTTGGAAATGAAATCCTCAGCTTTACGTCACCATCACCCAAACTCACGGGAGAGAGCACTGTCAAGTTGCCCGCTCAGCGCGCCCTGCTGCAGCAAGCCACAGGCCTCGACAATCTGTTCCGGTCGGCTTGCGCCAATCAGTGCCGAGGTGCAGCGCTCCGGACGAAGGGTCCATAACAGCGCCAGTTGTGTGGAGGTCAGCCCATGGGCCTCCGCCAGTTCACGCAAACGCAGCAGCCGCTCACGCTTTTCGCCCTGAAGCCAGGGATCACCCCCGGTCTGTCCTTTGCCCCCCTTCCGGGTGTCCGAAGCGACCCCGTCCAGATATTTTCCGGTCAACAGCCCGCCCTGCAGGGGCGAAAAGCAGATGCTGCCCAGGCCGGCCGTTTCCAGCACGTCAAACAAGCCGTCCTGCTCCATCCGCCGGTCAATCAAATTGTATTTGGGCTGATGAATCACCGGCTTCACGTAGCCACGATCCTCGCAAATCCGCAGAGCTTCGCGCGTTTGGGCCGCGCTGTAATTCGAAAGCCCCGTGTAGAGGGCTTTCCCCGATCGGACCAACTGATCCAGTGCTCCCAGGGTTTCCTCCAGCGGCGTTCCGGGATCGGGCCGGTGCGAATAAAAGATGTCCACATACTCCAAACCGAGGCGTTTCAGCGACTGATCACACGAGGCGATCAGGGACTTCCGGGAGCCCCAATCCCCATAAGGGCCCGGCCACATGGTGTAGCCCGCTTTGGTGCTGATGAGGAGTTCATCCCGCAGGCCCGCGAACTGCTCCCGCAGAATGCGGCCCACCCGCAATTCCGCGGCACCCGGCGGCGGTCCGTAATTGTTCGCCAGATCGAAATGCGTGATTCCCAGAGAAAACGCCGTCCGCAGCATCTCCGCGCAGCGCCCATGGTGTTCCGCCTCATCGCGGCTGGGCGCGGATGCATGCGACCGGTCCCCAAAATTCTGCCAGCACCCCAGACTCACCGCCGGGAACAGCAGCCCGCTCCGTCCGCAGCGTCGGAACCAGCCCTCCGGCAAAGCATGATATGCACACGAAATCGACAATTCTGAATCACTCATCCCTGACGCATACCCAATCACCAAGAAGTGTCAACAGCGTGCCCTCAATCTCTTGGGCGCATCTCACACGTGGTGAGCGCGAAGGGATGTCTCGCCCCC
>PXDP01000309.1 GCA_003565035.1 PVC group bacterium
AATGCGGCGGCCTACGATGCACTGGTTCGCTGGATGGCGAACCGGCCCTGGGTGGAAATTGTGACCCTGGAGGAGATTGCGGCCGGGGATGTGGATCTAAGCCGGGACGGTCAGGGGAACGACTGGTGGCAAATCGACCGCGGGGAACCCGCTCTGGACAAGATCGCCCAGGAATGGATTCATTTTGCCAGCCGGGAAAATTACGACAACTGGTATGTGGGCGAAGACGGTTTCCGGCAGGGACTACAGAATACGGTGTTTGATATTCGCCCCGGCACCCCCCTGCCGCAGGCTTACGGGATGCAGGCGGCCGATAGCGGTATCGCCGGGGCCGCCTGGTCCGCCGTGGCGGGAATTCAGAACGAGGACCTCCGCCTGCTGGCCTCCGGTGTGTTGCACGCCTCCACGTTCATCACCGCCTTTCACGATCAGCCAACCGTAGATTTGCGCAAATTCAGTGACGGCAATTACATCTTCCCCGACGGGGAGTTCCGCGGACTGGCCGCGTTTGCCCGGCACAATCAGGCGCAAACCCGCCGGGCGGCCATCTATGCCCGGGTGGATCAGTGGGCTCAAAATCCTCCCGCGACCACGCAAACCGCCAGCGAGGATATCGATCTCGACGGCGAGGCCGAATACCTGATCTACAATGACCGCCTGTTCGCGGTGCTGGAGCGCACCGGAGGCCGGATGATTGCCGCGTGGATGCGGCATCCGGATTCCGGGCGGGTTTTTCAGGTGGTCGGCAACCTCATGAACTACGCAGGATCGGACACCGAAAACATTGGGACCTTCCACGCCGAAGCGCACCGCACCTCGGCGCTGACCGACTGGTGGGCGGGCACTTCGGAGTATGTGAATGCGGTCTACTCGCTCAGCCGTGACGGAAACAGCATCACCGCCACATCGCCGGGTGGAAACATTGTTAAAACCATCACTCTTGCCGACAATGCGGACTCCTTTGAGATCTCGTACATGGTGGACTCAGAGTTGAACGGGGGTACACTTTTTGTCCGGCACGGACTCTCGCCCGATCTGTTCAGTTTGCTGATTCACGGTCAGAACCGACTCAGCAGCGAAGAGCACGACGCGGGTGTGATGACGCTGCGGCAGGGCCTGGCCAACGATTTCCAGATTGTCACAAGCCTGGATTACAGCGACGCTAATGTGGCGTTCCAGCCCTCGGCGACGGATGTGCCGGATGGTGAAAGTTTTACTACCGTGAACAGGCGGAATCAGGCGCAGACGCATCAGGTGGAGCTGGAGGGGCAGGGGAGCTTTGGGTTCAGCCTCGGGTTTACGCTTGAAGCCGGTCCCTGGTTTGATTCCGACGGGGACGGACTGCCCGACTGGTGGGAGGAAGAGCACTTTGGCGGACCGACGGCGGTGACGAATCCGCAAGCCCCGGCCGCGAACGGCGTGAATACAATCATGCAGGCCTTTATTGCCGGACTGGATCCGAACGATGCGAATGCGCGTTTCGCCACACCGATGCCGGAACCCCAGACCGGCGGCACCGCCAACGGGGTGCTGCTGCGGTTTCCCTTCGCCATTCAGGGGCGGCGCTATGTAATTTGGTACACGGATGATCTGATGGATCCCGACTGGTTCATCGCCGCCGCGATTGAAGCCGCCGCCACACCGGAGGAAACCGTCTGGCTGGATGAGGGCGATCAAAACCGCGACAACCCGCTGGATGCGGGGAAACGCTTCTACCACATCGAGGTGGAGCTTGTGAATGAGGAGTGAATATCCAATATCCAACATCCAATGTCCAATTTTGAAGGGGGGCTGAGAGGCACCGAAAAGAAAACCACCGATAGCACCGACCTGCCCGCAGTGTCTGCGACACAGTCGCTGCTGGCGGGTGAACTCCGATGCGGAGTTTAAATCACCTGGTAAGATAACTTCAGCGAGCCTGCGAGCGGGTGGTTCATTCGTTTGCGGGTAAAACCTGCTTTAGGATTACGAAGGGTTTGAATATCCAACATTCAACATCCAATGTCCAATTTTGAAGGGGGAAGGGGGCTGAGAGGCATCGGAAAGAAAACCACTGAAGGCACTGAAGACACTGATGCTGTGAGGCAAGGGGCTGTGAGGCAGAGGGGTATTAACAGAAGGGAAGGAAGGGAAGGGGAGGCGGCAGATTGGACGCGAGCGGAGCGAGCCTTGGAGTGCGTGTACCTTTAGGTGCCGCCTTGGGGCAGGGCTTTGTGCTGTGATTCATTTTTTTTAAAAGTTCTCTTTACAGATTCACAGCTTTCGGTGTAGATTATTAAAACGTTTGAAATTTATTTCAGGAGACACCCATGCCCTCAAAATACCGCACCTTGTTTTTGCGTTTTATCGCTATGATTTTTCTGTTCCCGGTTTGGGGGGACCCTGTACCCTTTGACCATATCTGGCATACGCCGAGTGATGATTCTGAAGTGCCGGGAAATATCACCATGCGTGATCCACTGTTTCCTGGAGTCTCCACCACGGTAACCTTTTATCAGGGAGTTTGGAAAGGAGACGGTTTTCCTGCAGATCCCGCGAACCAAACCGGCGGAACTCTTTATTACCGGGTGGATGGAGGAAGCTGGCAATCCGAAGGACTCGGCTTTCATGCAAATATTGAGGAAAATTCCAGTGACCATATCCAATTCTGGAATGCGGAACTCACCATGCCCGCCACCGTTGGAGCTCAAGTGGAGTACTATTTCCTGGTGACCTTCGACAACCGGGATGACACCTATTTGTTTGGCGGTGACGGGGGAGAAAACAATGCCAAATCTCTGATTGAGACAGATGCCCAGAACGAACCCTACTCCTTTACCGTGAGTCCGGTGAATCTGAGCGGAAACACCGAATTCGAAGTGGATGGACTGAATGCAAACTACCGGGTGCTGAATTTCTATATCGATGAAATTCAGGACGAGATGTTTCCCACGATTGACTTGCTAGTGCGTCCAGGTGTACCCGTGACAGACGTGGAAATTTTCACCAACCTGAATAACCGTGACCGGGCACATTTGGACTGGGACGGGGACGGGATCGAGGATGGCATCATTCCTCCGAACGGAAATCTGATCACCACCTCCGACACGGATGCCTATTTTCAGGCCTACGCTATGAATGATAACGGGGGCGGCAGTTGGTCGCTGACTTTGCCCGTCAACAAAACCGGTGCGTATCGGGTTACGGCACGTTTCAGAGATGGGGAAAGCTCCGAATGGAACTGGATTCGAGATCAGGGGATTCGCGACTTGGCTGTGGTGGTTGCTCCCCGCATCGCCCGGGACATGATCATGTATGAGTTGCATGTGACCAATGCCAATGCCACTGGACCGAGCTTTGCTCAGCGCGGCACGTTTGAGGATCTTCACAATCCTAACAATGACCGTGTCACTCTGACCTGGATGCGCGACATGGGCATTAACTGGATATGGTTTCAGCCGTTTCATCCCCAGGGAATTGAGGGACGGGAGATCGATCCTGCAACGATCTCATTTGAAAACCCTGATGGTGATCCATACGATCCCGGCAGTCCGTATTCCATTCGCAATTTCTGGGAAATTAATCCCTATTACACCCACGATTACAATGGTGGATTGGATAACGCGTGGGAACATCCGGAAAATTATGCCGCTGCAATGTCCGCGTTTCAGGCATTCGCGGCAGCCGCCGATGAAAAAGGGGTTTACCTGATGCTGGATTTCCCGTTCAATCATACCGCCCCGGATGTCGTGCTGGGTCAGATGGGCGTGGATCTGTTCGCACCCGAGGGGAATCCGGGAAATTGGCAGCCGAACGATCAGATCGTTACGTATGTTCCGCAGTTCTTCTCCACAAATGGAGGAGAGGGATATCCGGCTTACGCCGCGCCTGCACAGACCCCAGAGGGGCGTGCGGTGGCTCCGGACCGGAATGACTTCGGAAAATGGGTGGATGTGGTGGATGTGTATTTCGGAAACTACTCCACGCTGGTCACGGGCTATCCCGACGCGGAAACCAGTCGCCAGATTGTCCGCAATGAGGATGACCTGATGTTTTATGACAGCATGGGCCCCGCAACAATCAACGTTTGGCGTTATTTTGGCGAAGTGCTGCCATACTGGATCGAGCAGTCGGGTCACCGGGGTCATAATGAAATCAACCCGGAATGGGATCTGGAAACGATTCTCGCAGAAGACGCCCGCGGGATTGACGGACTCCGGAAAGACTTTGGCCAGGGGCTTCCTCCGCAGGCGATGGAGTACATTATCAACCGCACGCACAGCGTGAAATGGAATTTCGTATTTATGAGCGAGAGCCTGGACGGTGGCGCGGTGACCTACCGTTCCAGCCGTCATTTCGCGGTGCTGAATGAGAACATCGTGTTTCCGCTGTCGGTTGCGGACACTGCGCAGGCATACCGTCAGATCTTCGACGACCGCCGGAATGCATATGGTCAAAGCCTGGTGCTTTTGAATAATCTTTCGCATGACGAGCGGCCGTATGACGATCCCTGGCAGGCTCTGATCCGCTACGCCACGGTGAGCACCAACGACGGTTCGCCGATGATGATGTATGGTCAGGAGATTGGGGCGGCCTCCTTGGATGAGGGCACTGGCATCGGTTCCTGGGATCATTATGAACTGAATTTCGGCAAAAATATACCGCATTTTAAAAAATGGAACTCGATGCAGCCGCAATGGACGGCCTGGAACAACAATGATCTTGGGGTTCGTTTCCTGCGTCCGGTGTACGCAGCGATCGGGCAGGCGCGGGAGTTCAGTCCGGCCCTGAGATCGAGCAACCGCTGGTTTTTGAATCGGCATTTTGATGGTGCGCCCAAAGATGAAAT
>PXDP01000087.1 GCA_003565035.1 PVC group bacterium
GCGCATATCCCCTATCCAGCGGCGAAGCCGCGCATATCCCCTTACAACCCCTCCGGCGCTTCAGGTATTCCCTTAAATTGGTTAAGCATGTTTAAGCGGTTCATTCGTTTATTACGGTTTTGTAAAGTACCTCATACGCCTGAAAAATTTGGTTGCGATCAAAAGTACTGGCAATCAAATTTCGGCTTGATCGACCGGGACGTTCCAACTCTTGACGGGGAAATTTCAGGATCTGCTCCGCTGCGGCTCTAAGTGAGGGAATTGTGGGTTCTGCAACCCATCCGGGTCTGTTGTGGTCAGGAAGTTCGTTGATGGCTTTTGCCCAGGGGCTGCCGGTGCTGACCAGTACGGGGAGGCCGAAGGCCATGGCCTCACCGGCGGCGAGCCCGAAATTCTCCGTCAGGGAGGGGAGAACAAATACATCGGCTTCCGTCATCAGTCTGGTTTTGGCCGGTTCGTTGACAAAGGGGAGAAAACGAACTCGGTCTTTAATTCGCAGACGGTCACAGAGAGATTCCAAGCGAGGTAGAGTGTCTTGCTCCGAGGGTCCGGCGATGACACACTCCCATGGGGCGGACATTTGGGCGAGGGCTTCAAGCCATAGATCCAGCCCTTTTAGCGGATGCAGTCTGCCGATTGACAAAAAGCGTATAGGCAGACCGGCTTCCTCTTCCGACCAGATCTTAAACGAGCTTGGGATGTCGATGGCGTGCGGGATGATCTGTATGTGGTTTTTACGTTCTGGCAGCCAATTCACAATCCAGTCCGCCTCCATGTCACTCGCCGCATGCAGGCGGGAGGCGTGGCGCATGACCGCTTTGTCGAGTGGCGATACCAGAGCTTTTCGAAAACGGCCATGCCGTAATTTCACGGGGTCCAGACAGCCATGGGCGCTGTGGATGCAGGGAATATTAAGTTGTTTTGCAGTCCAAGCTGAGGCCCATACCGGCAGGGTCCAGTTTGAATGAATGTGGACCAGATCCATTCCCTGCAATTGTTTCCGCAGAGCCCGGCAGAGTGGTATTGACGTATACGCTTTCCGGGGGAACTGGCGGGGAAAAGAGATAAGTTCAACTCCGGACGGCGGATCCGCCGCGATACCTGTGCAAACGATACGGACCCTGTGCCCCTGCTGAATCTGCGCTTCAGCCAGCCCGTGAATGACGCGGCGAATTCCTTCACTGGCGGAAGAATAGTCCGCTACGATGTGACAGAGTTGCATTAAGATTTGAAAGTTACCTAAGTTAGGAAATGAATTAACCACAGAGGGCACAGAGGGCACGGAGAGAAGAACACGGAGGCCTGGGTTCGACGGGTGGTTCGGGGAGTCACGCCTCCGCGTGATAAAACTCTGAATACAACCCCGACGAGCCTATCGGCATCTGGTAATCACGCGCACCCCAGCGAGTATGTCCTCTAAATATTGTTAAGTTAGCGGTTCACAAGAATTAAATGTTGAACACGATCACTGATCTCCTTCTTGGATTTTCTCAGTAATTCGATTTCGGATGCGGTCAGCGGTCGGGGTCCGGAGTAGGTAACCTGCCTCAGCATTTGTAAGGCAGTCATACCTGAAGCCAAAGCTGGCGTTCCACCAGGCTTCCAGTTCTGTTCCGTGTTTTTCTCTGAGTTCATGAATAGTCTCTCTGTTTAGCTGTAATTTAGCCGAATGACCTTTACCTGTCAAGACCGCTGCCCCTGATACATGCGCTCCTGCCCGCATAATCCAGCCGCGTAAATTTGCAAGCCCCGGTTTTGGCAGCTTTGTATGCCGGATGGGAGCGAACTTCTGTTTCATCGGCGTGGATGAGCACGTCGGGAAATGATTCGAGAGGGTAACGGTAAAAATCGAATGTCATATGAGTTTATGCTTAGGGCTCGTCTGGAAATAACTGTCGCATCTGGCTGGTTCTTTTGGCCGCTGGCAGCGTTGCTCGCTCGTTACAGACCGCTGCGGGTATGCGCCTCGCTCGCGTCTTGCCAGCGACCAAAACTCCTGCGCCATTTTGCGACACTAATTTCCAGACGAGCCCTTACCAGTGAGCTGCTTCCGGCCCGTGGGCCTTCAGGCCGGAGGGCGAGCGGGTGGTTTAAAATGGTGTTTTGCTTGGCTTGTGTGAATTTACCACGGAGACACGGAGGAGACGGAGAGAAGAACACGGAGGCCTGGGTTCGACGGCGCGGCGCCGGAGGCGCGGATACAGGATAAGGGATCATCGCGAGCAAGCTCGCTGGAAAAGGGGGGAAGAAGAGGTTTGGAACGGCCACCGCAAGCATCTATGCCGTAACCAGGTCCCAAACCACATTTGCGACCGCTTCGGGAGCACACGTTTCCGCCATGCGGGTTCGTGCGGATTCCCAGAGACTGGACGGAGCCGCCAGACAATCCCGCAAGGCGGAGGGAAGGGCACCGGAAAAATCAGACAGCGGAATCAGAAACGCACCCAGACCACAGGCCTCCATGATTTCACGGATGCCTCCGGGCGCGTCCGCGCAGAGCAGACGACATCCGTGTGCCAGGGCCTCGGGAATGACGTTCGGAAAGCCCTCGTAGTCGGATGGTACCATCATCACATCGGCCTGCGCATAATAGGGGGCGGGATTCTCTTGAAAGCCGGCAAAAACGACCTGCCCGCTGATTCCAAGGTCGTGAGCGTTTTGTTCCAGTTGCTTCCGCATGGAGCCGTCCCCCAGAAGGGTCAGTGTTGCGCCGGGGAATACCTGCAGAATGCCGGGCAACGTATTCAGCAGGCGTTCCTGTCCTTTGATTTTTTCCAGCCGCGCGACGCAGAGCAGGCGGGGGGCGGATGGATTCGGGATGTTGAAGCCGGGAGAAGGCAGGGTCAGGGCTGGACAGGGATTCGGGATGCAGGTGACGGGCGGGAGGGGAACACCCAGGGAAATGATGTCCGCCTCCACGGTGCGGGATTGAACGAAGAGTCCGTCCAGCCGGGGCAGTAGGCGGGTCAAACGCCGTGTCCAAGCAGGATTGAGGTGGGACCGCACATCCGTGGACTCCCTATAAAACAGAGGATTGCGAATCAAGCCCAGGCGTTTCAAGTGTCCCAGCACCACAGCGATTTCGAGACTCAGAACCAGAACGGGCTCCCCCGGGTGCTCCCGAGACAGTCTCAGAAGTTTCGGGACCGCCCAGCGGGCACGGCGGTGCAGCACCTGAAACGGGACACGGTCCTCCAACCACTGGACAGAACCCGTATTTTTGGCATCGTTCAGGGCGATCAGTCGAACCTCGCGCTTTTGAGACAGCAGCGTGTTGCACAGATTCGCGGCAAAACGCTCCATGCCGCCGGTATCCATGGCGGTGATGAGGATGGTTAGCTGCATTTTATGGGGGCATGGGGCATGGGGCATGGAGCTTGGTGCGTCGAACTTCGAACGCTGAACGTTGAACTTCAAACGTTGAAAGGAAGAAAGAAGAACGAACGGGTAAGAACGGAGCGGCGGCGGCCCCCACCGCCGGATGGGTTTCGGGAGCGCGGATCTCCGTATCCGCAAGCGGTCGGCCACAGTCGAGCGCTGGGCGACTGTTGAAAATCGGAACACCTGCGGCGGCTGTCGCCGTTCGCTGGCCAATACGGAGATTGGCGCTCCTGTGGCTTATGCGCCGGGGTGCGGGCCGGAGGCCCGCGTTCCCTGGGGCGCGGAGATTGACGCTGCTGATTCCCTCGCACCGTTTGGCGGTTATATGCAAAAACTCGGGAGATTGACGACCCGGTCCGCGAGCCACTCGCTTGTGGTCAACCCCCCATGCTGACACTCCCGGAACATGGAGAGCTGGTGCATGGGGGTCCAGACGGGACGGGTCATGACTCCGTTGCGGTTGGTCTCCTCCAGAATCCGGTCCCGCTCTTCGCGATCCGCACAGACGAAGGCGTTCAGCCAGTAGTTGGACCGACAGCCCCCGGGCTCCAGCACAAGTTCCCGCCCCTGTTCCGCAAACCATCCGGCATACTGCAAGGCCCGGCGGCGTTTCTCTCCGACCATCTCCGGAAGCGAAGCCATCTGGGCGCAGCCGAGGGCCGAGTTCAGGGCGGGCAGGCGGTAGTTGTAGCCGGTCTCGTCGTGGTCATAGAGATAGGGGTGCGGTTTTTTGGCGGTGGTGGTGATGTGCTTGGCGCGGGCACCGAGTTCCGGGTCGTTCGTCAGCACCATGCCCCCCCCGCCGGAGGTAATGATTTTGTTGCCGTTGAAGCTCAGCGCGGAAAGCCGTCCCACATGGCCGGTGTGTTTGCCTTCGTAAAAACTGCCCAGGGATTCGGCCGCGTCCTCGATGAGGGTGACGCCCCATTTCTCACAGACCGCTGCGATGTCGTTCAGCCGCACCGGATGTCCGAAGGTGTGCATGGGCACGCAGGCACGGATGATTCTTCCTGTGCTCCTGTTTCGGCAGAGGCCGGAATCTTCGCGAACCGCGTATGCTTCAAGAAAGGCGGACAAGGCCTCGGGCGACAGGCCCAGGGGGGATCGGTCCACATCCACAAAAACCGGATGGGCGAATTGATAGCGGATCGCGTTGCAGGTGGCGACGAAAGTGAGGGACTGGGTGATGACATCGTCTTCCGGTTGCACGCCCGCAAGGATGAGACAGGTGTGCAGCGCGGCGGTGCCGTTCACGGTGCCGACCGCGTGGCGAACCCCGGTGTACGCTTCGATTTTCTCCTCGAATTCACGGACATGGGGTCCCACGGAGGAGACGAAGGCGGTTTCAAGGGTTTCCATGACCCGTACGGTTTCCAGCGCGGTGAAGCGGGGAATATGCAGGGGGATGAAGTCCCGGTCGGGGTAGAGGGTGCGGATGAAGGA